>NZ_JAKRVY010000007.1 GCF_023638055.1 Natranaeroarchaeum aerophilus
AAACGGAGCGTCACCCACCCAAATTAAGCTACGTATGGCGATTCACCAGAGCCAATCTCTCCAATTCGTTCCGGAAGCCGTTTTCGTACCTGTCGGCGTTCGTCTGCTGGAACCTCAAGTTTCCGTTTGTGGAGTTCATCAACTGTTTCCTTGGCGGATGTTCGTCTGACCGATAATGGGAAAGTTTCACCATTGGGCTCACTTTCGCGCGCCCCGGCCACCTCAGTCCTTAATGTTTCATCAGACCCAATATTTGATAGTAGTTGAGATTGGGCCTCTCGCGCCGCCATAACGTTGTTATACCATTCTTGAGGGACAGTTCTGGTTGTCGTCGGCTCACCTCGGCGAGCGCCAGTAACAATCTCAACGGTGTCATCAGTACTGGCACTAACCGTTGAGAGAGGCATCGTCGCGAAACCAGCTCCGCCAACTGTTTTTAAAATAGCTCGACGTGACTTATGGCCATTACCGTTAGATACCATATACATTCGGTTAGATGCCTACATTATAAGAATTTCGACTGCTGAAAATAGATATTAAAAAAGAATATTTGTGTTCGCAAAAATACCTCTGCTGCTTGATCGCCCAGTCCCCCTAGATCTACTGAGAGTGAGTCGCGAACGGTCTCAGGCTGGCCGATACCGTGCTCGTAGGCGTCCACAAGCGTGTGTTCACCCTTGTCCTCGGCGTCCAGTTGCTCGGCAATCTAGTAGTTCATCGACCGCTGAATATCAGCCGAGGCGAACTCGGCTTTGTCGGTGAGCACGCTGTCCATCTCCTCGCGGACGTGCCCGCCAGCGTCCGTGTAGTACGGGTGATTCACGACCGCCTGAAAGAACTCGCCGTGAACCCTCGCCACCTGTTCGTGGCGACTCCATCTCTCAGATCACGTCGGTCTGCCGAGCCACTTCCCGTGCGGCCGTCTCGTCGATGCCGTCGCCGAGGATCGTATACCGATCGCGAATCTCGTGAGCGGTCGTCAGCGCCTCGATCACCTCCTCGTCGTCGAGGTCGAGTTCCGCGGCAGTCGTCGGCGCATCGATGCTCGCCAGCGCGTTCCGAATCTCACGCCAGAGGCCGTTCTCGCCGCCGTGCAGGTAGGCGGTCATGATCGAGCCGACCCCGACCTGATGGCCGTGACTCGCGCGGCCGGGCGCGATCCGATCGAGCTGGTGGGAAAAGAGGTGTTCCGCGCCGCTGGCGGGGCGCGAAGAGCCGGCGATGCTCATGGCGACGCCCGAGGAGACCAGGGCTTTGACGACGATCCACGAGGACTCTTCGAGGCTGGGGCGGATCGAATCGGCGTTGCCCACCAGCATCTCGGCGGTCATCTCCGAGAGCGCGGCGGCGTACTGCGAGTAGGGCGCGTTCTTGAGCCGGTAGGCGAGCCGCCAGTCCATCACGGCGGTGTAGTTACTGATGATGTCCGCACAGCCGGCGGTCGTCAGCTCCCAGGGGGCGTTTGCCAGAATCTCGGTGTCGGCGACGACCGCCAGCGGCGGCTCCGCGGCGACGCTGTGGCGCGTCCCCTCCTCGGGCACCGACCCCCGATTGCTGACGATGCCGTCGTGGCTGGCGACGGTCGGCACCGAGACGAACCCGCGCCCGACGTCGTCGCTGGCCATCTTGGCGATGTCGATGGCTTTCCCGCCGCCCAGGCCGATCAAAAAGCCCGGATCGACATCGCGGGCGCGCTGGATCACTCGTTCGATCGCTGCGAAACTGGCTTCCTCAACGACGACGACCGCGGGCTCCTCGTCCCACGAGGCGAACTGGGATTCGATCCGGTCGCCGGCGAGTTCGTACGGCGTCGGACTGGTGACGATCAGCGGCTGGCCGCGCAGGTGAAGCTCCTCGATGGCCTCTGCGGTCTGGTCGAGGACGCCGTGGCCGACGAGGACGTTCCGGGGCAGGCGGATCCACGTCGATTTGTCGAACATATCCGAACGCTCTCACGCCAGCGTGAAAGGGGTTTCTCCGGAACCGAACCGTACGATCCCGGCACACGGGTCGGTCCGCGCTTACTTCGAAAACTGTAGTAATTCGCTTCGAAGAATGAAGTAAAGATAGTGAGGTGTTACAGCGTATCGAGCACGGCAAGCACCCGCTCGGTATCGGCTCTGTCGGGGCCGTTCTCCCTGCCAGTGCGGTCGCTGTCGAGGTGATTCGCGACTGCGCGCCGGTATCCCTCCTCGACGCTGATCGGGAGCCAGTTTAGAGCGGCGAATTTCGACTTGTGGGGTGATCAGACGGGGGGTACGCTACCGGCACCAGTGGTGACGCAAGCTATCGCACCCCTCCGATCTGGGGTCGATCACTGTTTGACAATTGCGAGTGACAGTGGTGGGAAAACGACCAAGAAAAGCCGACCTCTCACATAATAAATGGGCCTCTTTTATATCGGTCTCTCATGACGGCTTCTAGAAATTAGTCACCCACTGGGTCAAAGTATTCACACACATCCACTCACCTTGAGATTCTTCCAGAAGTATTATTATTTGTTATCGACACTACTATCGATACTAGAATGACAGAGACAATAGTGGATCGTCGAGATATTTTACAGGGAATCGGTGCTGGAGTCGTTGCTACCGCAATCCCGTCAATGGTCACCGCGTCAACAGGCGCGACCACCGATCCGACTGTATACGTTCTCTCCAAACAGTTTGGAGGAGATACAGCTGAGGGATCGGCAACGCTCCACGCGCTGGACGCGGTAACCGGGGAGAACGAGTGGACGTACAGTATCAACAGCCGATCCGACTCCGCACCGATCGTCGTGGACGGAACAGTGTACTTCGGGTCGAAGAAGAACGATGAAGCACCTGCCACCGTCCACGCCGTCGACGCAGTGACAGGCACTGAACTGTGGTCGTTCGACGGGACCACCGGGGGAGTCGACTCACCACCGACAATCGCCGACGGGATGGTGTACGTCAGTTGCAGAGGCGGGAGTAGCGACGAACCGGGTGTGTATGCCCTCGACGCTGAGTCCGGGTCGCTTCAGTGGACGTTCGATGGTAACGATACGTTCGTAGTCGCACCCACGGTGGTCGACGGATCCGTCTATATCGGCGACCGGGATCACAACTTCTACGCGCTCGATGCGGCGACGGGCGACGTTGAGTGGCAAGTCGAGGACTTAGGTTACGTCCAGACATCGGCGACGGTCGCCGACGGGACCGTGTTCGTAGCGGGCGGTGGTGGGTTCGACGGCTGGTTGGGTGCACTCGACGCGGAGTCCGGTGAGGTATTGTGGCGCAGCGAGCACACTTGGTCTATCCAGACGGAACCACTCGTGTACGACGATGTCCTCTACCACGGCACCTCAGCAGGTAGCTTGTTCGCGCTCGACGCGGAGTCCGGTGAGGTGCTGTGGAACTACGGGCAGATGACGAATCTCCATGGCGATCCGACGCTGGACGACGACACGATCTACGTCGGGGCCGACGACGGAGACTTCGGGAAAGTGATTGCTATCGACCCCGAAGACGGCACCGAAAAGTGGGCAGTGGAGACGAGCGGCCGGATCAACGCGTCACCGACTACCGCGGATGGGATCGTCTACATCGGCGTCTACAGTTTCAGAAACGAGGGAACGACACGATACTACGCGCTCGACAGTGAGACAGGAGACGAGATCTGGACGGTCGACATGGACTCGGAAAGCAACCTCTCGACCGGCACGTTCGTCGAGAATCCCGAGAGCGGATCCAGTGCGGGGTCGCGGGCGAACACCGGAACGCTGGGCCACCATGGCGGGTGGAACGGTCAGATGCTCGGAACCGCCGATGCAGATGACGAAGCGGACGGCGGGTCGGGCGAGGAGACGGACGACGAGGCCAACGAACTCGATAGCGAGGAGAGTGATACTGGTGACGACGATGTCGACCAATCCGATGCGAACAGGCCGTCAGAAACGCAATCTGACGACGGTTCGCCCGGATTTGGAATCATCGGCGGGCTTGTGAGCGTCGGTACCGCCGGGTACCTGACGTCACGGCGAGACACGGGCACGGACGGGCCCTCCAACAAGACCGAATAACGACGGTAGCAGCACGCAAACAGCGCGTACTCTAGGGTCAGTTCTCCAACGAAACTCGAAATCTCACCACGGATCCGCAAGGGATCTCTGGTGTCTTTGTTCGAATTCGGCGACGAGATCTGTCAAATCGCCCTTAGCCGGTTGATTCGACTGTCCGATTCGGGGATAGCCGAGGCGGATGTGCTGTGAGAAACTCATCCTCGACGCCGTACTCATATGATCCGGCACATACTGTGCCGTTGTTTATCATCAATTGACGACGTACGCCGAATTCGAGTCTGAACCACTTCAGGGAATCCAGCATCTCATAGCGTATCGAGCACGGCAAGCACCCGCTCCGTATCGGCTCTGTCCGGCCCGTTCTCCCGGCCCGTACGATCGCTGTCGAGGTGGTCCTCGACTGCACGCCGGTACCCCTCTTCCACGCTGATCGGATCCCAGCCCAGAGCGGCGAGTTTCGCCGTTGAGAGGACGTGCGGATAGGATCGGTACAGCGGGAACTCCTCCATCCCGATCCCGGCACTGGCCAGTTCGCGCTCGCCCGCGGTAACGACCTCGACGTCAGCCTCGTCCACGCCGGCCTCGGCCAGCGTCTCCGAGATCAGCTCGACCGTCTCGCCGAGCGTGAGCATCCGGCGGTCGCCGACGTTGTACGCCTCGCCCGGCTCGCCCTCCTCGGCGACGACGCGGAGGGCCTCGGCGACCGCCGAGACGGAGACGCGATGCCAGACGTTCGAGCCGTCGCCCGGTACGAGTACGCGGTCGTGATTGAGCACGCGGTCGATCCAGTAGTCGGTCCGGGCGGTGTAGTCGTGGGGGCCGTAGACGATGCAGGGCCGGACGCTCATCGCGTTGACGCCCCGTTCTGCGGCGGCAAACACGGCGCGATCACCTTCGGCCTTTCGCGGGCCGTAGCTCGCAGGGGAGTCGTCGACCGCCTGCTCGTCGGTACACTCACAGAGCCGGGTTTCGCCCTCCCGCTTTGGAATATCCTCGTCGCCGTAGGCCGAGCCGCTGGAAATATACACGTACGCGTCGACATCGTCGAACACGCGTGTCGCCGTCCGGACCTCGCGTGGTTTGTACGCCACACAGTCGATCACGACGTCCGGATCGAGCGCCGCGGCCTCCGCGAGATCGGCGTCGTCGGTTCTGTCGCCCTGCTGGTGGGATACGGCTTCGGTATCGGCAAACGGGTTCTCGTGGGTCCCGCGGTTGAACACCGTCACCTCGTAGTCGTGTGCCAGAAACTCCTCGACTGTGTGTCGCCCGATAAAACGCGTCCCGCCGATAACGAGTACGTGATCGTCCATGTCTATGGCTTTGACGCGGAAAACAAAACACTGCCGAAGGGCCGGATGAGATGGACTGGTTGTATATTCAGGCCCTGTTGTTTTAGGTAATGGCGATAAACATTACTACTGCACGGGTTCAGGCGGTCCGAACCCCGCAGGCTCTGACATGGCCTTAACACGGGGTACGTCCCCGTGGTTTTGACGGTGAAATAAACACCAACATTGTTATACATACGGCTGTCATGTTGTTTGTATGATCGTTGAGTTTTCGTTTGATGTTTCTACGTTACAGGCGGCACTCACGGGGGCGTCGGGGATGAGAGTGGAGATGGACCACATGAGTTCGACCGACACTGTCTCGCTACGGAAGTTCTTCTGGGCCAGAGGGGGGGACTTCGGGGCGTTCGAGGACGGACTCGACTCCGATCCCACAGTCAGGGAACCGAAACGAGTTATCGAAACCGACGACAGCCGATATTACCGGGTGATCTATCAGGATGACCTTCCAGGTGTCGAAGCCTATCATGCGGTCGTCGAACTCGACGGAATGGTGCTCGACGCGCGTACAGAGGGAGATGGCTGGAACGGGCGGATTCGGTTCCCGGACCGTGGCGCGCTAAACGAGTGGTGTGACCGGTGTGAAGCCGTGGGGCTCACAGTGGACGTCCACGCGATCTACGATCAGGAACGTCACCCCCCCGACAACTCCTACGGACTCACGTCCGGCCAGCGCGAGGCACTCGTTACCGCGGCCGAGTGTGGCTACTTCTCGATTCCACGTGAGACGTCGCTGTCCGGTGTCGGCGATGAACTCGGCGTCTCAAGCCAGTCGGCGTCCGAACGGTTGCGTCGGGGGATGGTGACGCTGATCGAAAATACGCTCGAAGAGCGCTAGTCGTCGCTCGACGCCAGCCCACTGGTCGCGGCGCTTGCTTCCGGCGTCGCGCTGGACGGGAGGGTCTCACGAACGTCGTCGGCACCGTCTTCGAGCACCCGTGCGTATGCGTCGGGCATGATCTTGACGAACGAATCGAGCAGATCGTCCCAGTTTTCGAGTACCCACTCCGCCTTTTCGCTGTCCGTGTAGGCGGCGTGGTTTTCGATCAGGCGACGGAGCATCGGGATGTCCGCATCCTCCAGTTCAGTCTTGACCGAGACCATCCCACGGTTGACCGACTCGGGGAACTCGCCGTCCTCGTCGAGCACGTAGGCGATTCCCCCGGACATGCCAGCCGCAAAGTTCCGGCCGGTGTCGCCGAGTACGGCAACGACACCGCCGGTCATGTACTCACAGCCGTGGTCGCCGACCCCTTCGACGACGGCTTTGACACCGGAGTTCCGGACCGCGAAGCGTTCGCCAGCTGTCCCGTTGACGTACAGTTCGCCCTGCGTCGCGCCGTAGAGGGCGACGTTGCCGATCGCGATGTTTTCACTTGGATCGTACCCCGCGTCTGGGGGCGTCGAGACGACGAGTTTACCACCGGAGAGCCCTTTGCCAACGTAGTCGTTTGCGCTCCCGGTCAATCGCATCGAGACGCCGTCCGCGAGGAAGGCCCCGAAGCTCTGTCCGGCGGTGCCGTGCAGGTCGATGTCGATCGTATCCTCGGGCAGCCCTTCGCCGCCGTATTCCGTCGAGACGGCGTTCGAGAGCGTCGCGCCGACCGCGCGGTCGGCGTTCGAGATCTCGGTTTCGAGAGCGACCGGTTCACCCGTTTCGAGGGCTGGCTCGGCGGCCTCGATCAGGTCGTGATCGAGCTGTTCGTCGACCTCGTGGGTCTGCTCGCGGGTCTTCCGGCGCTGGTCGCCGTTCGGCTCGACGAGCACCTCCGAGAGATCGACCTTCTTGGCCTTGGGGTGGTCGACATCCGTGCGCTGGTCGAGCATATCGACGCGGCCGATCATCTCGTCGACGGTCTCGAAGCCGAGTTCGGCCATGATCTCGCGCAGTTCCTGGGCGATAAACGTCATGTAGTTGATGACGTTCTCGGGTTCTCCCGGGAACCGGTTCCGAAGCTCCTCGCGCTGGGTGGCGACGCCGACCGGACAGGTGTTCTTGTGACACTGCCGGGCCATTACACAGCCCGAGGTGACGAGCGAGGCGGTCCCGAAGATGTACTCCTCGGCACCGAGCAGCGCTGCGACGGCCACGTCACGGCCGGTCTTCATTCCGCCGTCCGCGCTCACGCGGATTCGGTCCCGGAGGTCAGTCTCGACCAGCATCTGATTGGCTTCGGCGAGGCCGAGCTCCCACGGCAGGCCCGCGTTCTTGATCGAGGTACGGGGGCTCGCGCCGGTCCCGCCGGAGTGACCCGAGATGTGGACCACGTCGGCGTTGGCCTTGGCGACGCCCGCCGCGATGGTGCCGATCCCCGCCTCCGAGACGAGTTTGACATTGATGTCGGCGTCCGGACTCGACGCCTTGAGGTCGTGGATCAGCTGTTTGAGATCCTCGATCGAGTAGATATCGTGCAGCGGCGGCGGCGAGATGAGACCGACGCCGGGGGTCGCATAGCGAACGTGAGCGATCATCTCGTTGACCTTCATGCCGGGGAGGTGACCTCCCTCGCCGGGTTTCGAGCCCTGCGCCATCTTGATCTGCAGTTCGTCGGCCTCCGAGAGGTAATGTGAGGTAACGCCGAAGCGACCCGAGGCGACCTGTTTGACGTTGCACTCCTTTTCGGTGCCAAAGCGTTCTGGCGGCTCGCCGCCCTCGCCCGAGTTGCTCTTCCCGCCGAGCCGGTTCATGGCGATCGAGTTGTTCTCGTGGGCTTCCGGCGAGAGCGAGCCGAGGCTCATCGCCGCCGTCGAGAATCGCTGGACGATCTCGTGGACCGGCTCGACGTTCTCGACGGGGATCGATTCGCGTTCGTCGGTCTCGAATTCGATCAGGCCCCGAAGGGTCTGTAAGGTTTCCTGTTGTTCGTTGATCTCGGCGGCGAACTCCCTGTAGCGCTCGTAATCGCCCGAGCGGACGGATTGTTGCAGCTTGCCGACCGTATCGGGGTTCCACTGGTGGTGGATCCCGTTCGAGCGGTGCTCGAACTCGCCGTAGCGGTCGATTTTGGGCTCCTCGTCCCAGGCGTTTTTGTGTCGGTCGGTCAGATCCAGTTCGATCTCCTCGATGCCGATCCCCTCGGTACGGGCTTCGGTACCCTCGAAGTACTCGGCGACAAAATCCGAATCGAGCCCGACGGCCTCGAAAATCTGTGCACCCTGGTAGCTTTCGACGGTCGAGATACCCATCTTCGCCATCGTCTTCAGCAGGCCGTCCTCGACGGCACCGACGTAGGCGTCAACAGCCTCGGCGATATCCGCGCCGTCCTCACCCGCCACGATGTCGTCGATGGTGCGGTAGGCGAGGTAGGGATCGACCGCGTCCGCGCCGTAGCCGATCAGCGTCGCGAAGTGATGGACCTGCCGCGGCCCGGCGGACTCGACGACGAGTCCGGCGTGGTTGCGCAGGCCGTTCCGTACGAGGTGGTGATGGACCGCACCGGTCGCCAGCAGTGCCGGGATCGGTACCCGATCGGGACCGGTCGAGCGATCCGAGAGGACGAGGATCTCGTTGCCAGCCTCGATCGCGGCTTCGGCCTCCGCCCGGACGTCCTCGACGGCCTCGCGTAGGTCGGTCCCACGCTCGTAGGTGATATCGACGACAGCCGTCGACAGTCCCTCCCGGTCGCTTTCCTTGATTGCTGCCGTCTCGGCATCGGTGAGGATCGGCGAGTCGACGACCAGTTGTCGTGCGTGTGCAGGCGACTCCTCGAGCAGGTTGCGCTGGTGGCCGATCCGGCTTTCGAGGCTCGTGACGAGCTCCTCGCGGATGTAGTCCAGCGGTGGGTTCGTCACCTGCGCGAACAGCTGTTTGAAGTAAGAGAAGAGGGGGCGGTTGTAATCCGAGAGGACGGACAGCGGCGTGTCATCGCCCATCGAGCCGACGGGATCTTTGCCGTCTTTCATCATCGGCTCGATCATGTTCTCCAGTTCGTCGTGGCTGTAGCCCTGGGTCGCCTGCTGGGATCGCAGCTCCTCGATATCGTTTCGGGGAACCAGATCGTCGAGGTCGGCGATATCGCCGATGTGGACCTGCTGGTCGTCGACCCATTCGCCGTACTTCTCGTCGGTGAGGTCGTCGAAGACCTCGTCGTCCGGGATGACGCGACCCTCTGCAGGGTCGGCGAGGAACAGCTGACCAGGCTGGAGTCGCCCACGCTCTTCGATGTTGCCGAAGTCGGGTTCGAGCGCCCCGGCCTCGCTGGCCATGATCAGCGTATTGTCGGTCGTCACGTCGTACCGGCACGGACGCAGGCCGTTGCGGTCGAGTACTGCGCCGACTCGCTCGCCGTCAGTGGCACAGACCAGCGCCGGACCGTCCCACGGCTCGACCAGCGAGGCGTGGAAATCGTACCAGTCCTTGCGGCCCTGACTCATGCTCTCGTCGCCGCGCCAGGCCTCGGGCACCAGCATCCGGAGCGCGTGGGGGAGATCCCGCCCGTCTTCGAGCAGGAGTTCGAGCGCGTTGTCGACGCTTGCCGTGTCCGACTGTTCGGGATCGTTGATGATCGGCTTGAGCGTCTCGATCTCCTCGCCCAGCCGATCACTTTCGAGGTCGGTTTCGCGGGCGCGCATCCAGTTGATGTTGCCCTGAATGGTGTTGAACTCGCCGTTGTGGATGATGTTCCGGTAGGGGTGTGCGAGATGCCACGCACCGAGCGTATTCGTAGAGAACCGGGCGTGAACCATCGCAAAGGTCGATTCAACGCGTTCGTCGTGCAGATCGGGGAAGTACTCGCCCACCTGATCGCCCTTGAGCAGTCCTTTGTAGACGAGTGTCTGTCGGTCGAGCGAGCAGACGTAAAATCGGTCGCTCCCGTCGGGCGATTCCGCTTCGACACGGTTTTCGAGTCGGCGTCGGGCGGCGTAGAGCCTCGAATCGAACGTCTCGTCCGTGATATCGGTCGACGGGGTGACGAAACACTGCCACGTTGCTGGCTCGGAGTCGAGTGCCGTCTTGCCGATGTCGCTGTTGTCCGTTGGCACGGAGCGCCAGTGGACGACATCGAGGTCGTACTCGGCGAGTTCGCTCTCGACGAACGTTTTCAGGGCTGACTGCGCGTCGTCGTCCTTCGGCAAGAAGACCGAACCGACCGCGTACCTGTCGGGCAGTTCGGCGTCGACGACCTCGGAAAAGAATTTCCGGGGCGTCTGAAGCATCACGCCTGCCCCATCTCCAGTATTCTCTTCAGCACCGGTCGTCCCTCGATGTTCGAGATTCTCCAGCAGTTCGACGCCGTCAGCGACGACATCGTGTGAATTCCCGTCGTCGAGATCCATGACGACACCTACACCGCAGTTGGACCGCTCGTCAGTGGGGTCGGCGAGTCCCCGCGAGCGGTCCGTAATCGATTCACGTTGCTCAGACATTAGCGGTACTAGTTATCCGCTCCCATAAGACGCTACTCCTGAATGACTAATGGTTTTATAATCACATAGAAGGCTATATTAGGTGTTTTATCTACATGGTTAATACCATCCATTGTGAGGGGGCACCATGATACGGGCGGTGAACCGACGCTCAAAAGAATGACCGAGTCCGCGATGAGGTCTCAGATCCCGTCGTCGTCTTCGTCGTCGTCAAAGATCCCGTTGTCGTCGTCTTCATCGTCATCACCAACGCCGTTGTCATCATCGTCATCACCAACGCCGTTGTCATCATCGTCGTCACCGATGCCGTTGTCGTCGTCTTCGTCACCGATGCCGTTGTCGTCCTCTTCGTCATCGATTCCGTTATCGTCCTCTTCGTCACCGATGCCGTTGTCGTCCTCGTCTTCGATGCCGTTGTCGTCCTCCTCGGGCATCTCCTCGATCTCCGCTTGAGGAGTGAGAGCGTCGATGTTTAGCAACAGGTCAAAGCCTGTATCGGCGTCGTCACCAGTGTCGTTGTCGTTGTTGTCACCGAAGCCGTTGTCGTCGTCTTCATCGTTGTCGCCGATTCCGTTGTCGTCGTCCTCGTCCTCGAGGTAGCCGACGGCAAACGCCGAGTAGGCGACACCCGCGTCCAGTGTCACGTCGAAGTCCGCAACCGACTCGTCCTCGCCCGCTTCACGAACTTCGAGGGAGTACTCGCCCGCCTCGACATCGAAGGTCTCGAAGTCGCCAAACCCGAGCCCCTCGACGAGGGGGTCATCGTCGGCGACAATGTCGACCTCCGGTGCATCGGGTGAGGCGTGGACCGCGCGAACCCGGCTCTCGTCGTCATTCAGGTCGTCGATATCGACGTCGAGCACGAGAAGTTCGAGCTCCTGTTCGGCCCCTTCATCAACTTCCCCGACGACCGCGGCGGTTGCGACGCCAGCGGCAACGTCGATCTGCTCGTCGATGACGGCCTCTTCATCGACATCGACATCGGTTTCGTCATCGTCCATCCCGACATCGTCGTCTTCCTCGTCGTCCATCCCGACATCGTCGTCTTCCTCGTCGTTGTCACTGAAGCCGTTGTCATCCTCGTCCTCGCCGACACCGTTGTCGTCCTCACCGACTCCGTTGTCATTCTCGTCATCGACACCGTTGTTCTCGACGGGGACGACCTGCACCTGATACTCCCCCTCGAGCAGGACCAGGTAATCGCTGATGTCGCGGAACGCGACGCTTTCGAGAACGCGAGCGCCGTTTACGTACACATCAACCTCCGGTGCATCGGGTGAGGCATGAACCGTGTTTACCGCAGCGAACATCGGATCATCCTCGTCAAGGTCGTTGTCCTCGTCGTCCTCATGTTCGTCTGCGAGCGATACGCCGGTCGCCGATAGCAGTGCCGCCGCGCCGGTGCCTGCGAGCACTGTTCGTCGTGTTATGGGTGTCGACATGACTGCATCCAAAGGTTTGACCGCGCCGGTAAAGACCGTAATTAGTACTCCTGTGAAGATTTGGTTCGTTCGGGTATTCAGCGGCTACCAACAGTTGGAGAACAACGGACGGATTCGCTCGCATCCGTACGCGTTAGTGAAAACGTAGTTACCGACTGTAACAGAACAAGCTAATTGCGGCCCTAGAGGAACCGGAACGTTTCGAGGTTCTTTGGGGCGAACGTCCGGATGTTGTGCTCGTGATACAGCGCCGAGGAGAGGTCCTGTGTCGAGGACTCGTCGCCGTGGACACAGAGCACCTTCTCTGGGCGGGGGTTCATCGTCTTCACGAAGTTCATCAGGCCCTGTCGGTCCGCGTGCCCGGAGAAGCCATCGACCGTCTCGACATCCATCTTGAGATTGATTTTCGAGGCCCGACCGCTCTCGCCGTCGTTGATGGGCACCTCGTCCCAGCCGCTCTGAAGGCGGCGGCCGAGCGTTCCCTGTGCCTGGTAGCCGACGAACGTGAGCGTGCTCTCTTCCTCGCTGGCGAGGTGACGAAGCCAGGACATGATCGGGCCGCCGGTAACCATACCGGAGGTCGTGAGGATGATACAGGGGCCGCCGTCGGCGATCTCCTGTCGTTCGTCCTCGCCAGCGTCGATGTGGTTGAACTGATCTGCAAGGAACGGGTTCTTGTCCTCGTGGAAGATCCGATCGCGGAGGTCGTCACGCAGGTACTCGGGGTAGGTTGTATGGATCGCCGTTGCCTCCCAGATCATCCCGTCGAGATGGACCGGCATCTCGGGGATATCGCCGCTGCGCATCGCCTCTTCGAGGACGAGCATCATCTCCTGGGAGCGCCCGACCGCGAACGCAGGAATCAACACCTTCCCACCGCGGTCGTAGGTGTCGTTGATGACCTCTTTGAGCCGCTTTTCGGCGTCGTCCTGATCGGTCTGGTAGTCGTTCCGGCCGCCGTAGGTCGACTCCATCACGAGCGTCTCGACGCGCGGGAAGTCGTTGACCGCGCCGTTGAACAGGCGGGTATCGTCGTAGTGAATGTCACCCGAGAAGGCGACGTTGTAGAGGCCGTCACCGATGTGGAAATGCGTCACTGCAGAGCCCAGAATGTGGCCCGCGTTGTGCATCGTGAGTTTGACGTCCGGCGCGATATCGGTGACGTCGCCGTACTCAAGCGGGATGGTGTGTTTGATCGCCTCTCGGACCTGCTCGGAGTCGTACGGCGGGGCCCGACCTTCTTTGGCGGCGACGTCGAGGTAGTCCAGCTGGAGCAGCCCCATCAGGTCGCGCGTGGGTTCGGTCGTGTAGATCGGTCCGTCGTAGCCGTACTTGAACAGGATCGGAATGAGCGCGGAGTGGTCCAGGTGGGCGTGTGTAAGCACGACTGCATCGAGGTTCTGCGCGCCAGCGCCGAGAGCCTCGGGAACCTGCAGATACGGCACTTCGCCCTCCGCACCGGGCTTGTCACCGCAGTCGATGAGAATGCGAGTCTCGGGCGTGCTCAGAATGAACGCGGCACGACCGACTTCGCGACAGCACCCAAGCGTCGTGATGCGGACGTACTCGTCGTCGGACATCTCCTCGCGGTGGATCTGCCGGCCGACGCGTTCGAGGATGTCGCGGCGCTCGTCGCGTTCCTGCTTGAGGAAGTTCCGGACGTTCGAGACCGTCGAGGACTCGATCGGTGGTGTCCGGACGACCTCGGGCGTCCAGCCGACTTCCTTGGTGATGTCCCGGAGCGTCGAGCCATGGCGGCCGATCACCATCCCTGGTTTCTCGGCCTCGATCACGACCTCGCCGGTGTCTTCGTGGAAGTCGAGATCCGTGACGCCAGCCTCGTCGGGGATGACGTTCATCACCTTCTCCCTGGCGTCACGCGGTCGTTCGAGCGCGTCCGGATCCGGCCGGACGGTAATTCGTTTACGCAGCTTGCTGGCGAGCTGTCGAATCAGGTCGCCCTGGCGCGCGAACTTCTTCGGATCACGCGTATAGACGACGAGCTCCGGCCCCTCGTATTTGACATCGGAGACCGTGATATCGGCTGGCAGTTCGCTGGTAATCGTTTCGTGTAGGTCGTCGAGTTGTCGATCAACGGAACTCATAGTGGAAACGTCATAGTAGCGTGGTTCGTCCCAGTGGACGCCGATCTGGTGGCAAGCGATACCGAGACGTTTTGCAGCGACCGGCTTTGGGCCGCCCGCGCGAGTGCGCCAGTGACGGGTGGGTACGACGAAACCGGCCCACGCCGTCGGATAGCCACAGGGTATGCATACTGAATGATCGGTGTCTCTGGGGGATATGCTCCTGGTATGTCGGGCTCCTCTCGCGGACTCCGCAAGAGGATCCAGGAAAAACCCGCTTACCCGGCAGTACTCGTCGCGTCTTATAAAAATCTTCGCAATAACAGGGGGTGATCAGGTCTCTATCCGGACGTGACCGGCCATCGGGGACCCGATGGATAAAGTGGTCCGGACCGAACCGAGTGGCATGCGATTGACACCGGCGACCGTCGAGCGGGAGTACGAGTGGGTCCGTGCGCGTGACGACATCGTCGTCGACCTCATCAACGACACGCGCGCTGATCTGGGAGAGATCTTCGAGATGGAGGTCGCTCCAGTCAACACCGAACAGTATCGTCAGGAGGTCGATGACGTCTTCGCCGACGGCGACCTCGCCGTCAACATCGCTGCGCTCGTTGCCATACTGGGCGACCTCGACGTCCAGGACGATTACCCCGGGTTCGTCGTCGACGAACTGCTCGGGCGGCGACTCGCCGGAATGATCGCGGGGAATCAGCCATTCTCTCTGCTCGGCGAGGCCACCTTTCACTACGTGGATATCCACCACCACCCCGAGGACGGCGATGCTGGCAGCGACGACCTCGACGCCGCGCTCGCAGCGGGCTTTCAGACGCGCCTGCCCGGCTGGGACTGGACGAAATCCGAGAGCCCGTTTGCGGTCGACCGCTGATCCGCGAGGGAACTATCACTCCTCGGCAGCCGGGTACGACTCCCGCAAATACGTCGTAAGGCGGTCGACCGTCTCCGCGTCGTAGGTCCAGACGCCGTAGTACTCGTCGGGTTGTCGCTCCTCGGCGACCAGTGCTGTGGCGGTAGTATCAGTGGCATCCCGATAGACGACGAACCAGAACTCCCCAATCTCCTGATTGTCGATCGCAATCGTGGTTACACTGTCGACTGCGGGCGGCGTCCAGTCCGGCCGACCGTAGACGTGGACGTCGAGACCGGGTTTCTCACCCAGCCGCCGGTACAGACGTCGCTGTGTCCGGAACACCGACAGCGACTGAAAGCCAGCGTGGATCTCGCCCCGACCGGTTCGCCAGGCCCGGTCTTCGATCTCTCTTGATGTCGCCAGTAGCTGTTTGCGATCGGTCGTCGCGAACGGTCGATCCCGGAACAGCCCGAGGAACTGTCTGTAGGCCGTCCGGTCGATCTCCTCGTCCCAGGGCGGATCAGTCGGCGGGGCGTTGACACTCGTCAGGATGTCCAGCCGACACAGGGCGAGACCGTCATCACGCTCGACGACGGCGAAGCCGGGTGCGAGCGAGGAGGGCAACGGCTCGTACTCGACCCGGACGTTTCTGGTGATAAAGCCCGCGAGTGCATCCTCATCCGGCTCCGGACTGAACAATCGAACGGTCGTGCGTGCTCGCTCAACAGCAGTGAGCAGCTCTTGAAGTGACGAGATGCGTCCGATTGCGTCGGGTTCTGTGTCGAACTGAACCGGACGGTCGTCAGCCGTCTCAGGGTGCTGCTGGCTGCGCTCGCGGGCCCGTGTCTCGTCGATGAGATCGAGTATCGCTGTTGGAATCGATCCAGCACCCACCCGGTGAGTGTCGGTGTCGTACTCCACGAGGCCAGCGCTGTCCAGATGCGGCAGGTGAACGTGATGGAGTTCGGTCCGTAACCGACGGTACCCGGCGGCGGTCGCGACCTGTTTTCCCCGCTCGCGCATCGACACGCCCGCAACGACGAGTGCCAACCGGTCGAGTCCAACCGCCCCGGTCGCCGACAGATACCGCACCACGATCTGGCGAGTTGGGTGTGTTATAGACTGGATGGCTGCCTCGTCAACCCCATCTGACCCCGGGACGTCCTGATCGCTGCAGCGGTCATGCTCGCCCCCCATACTTCACTATTTATTATGCAGAATACTGACTCTTTCGGTGCTCATGACCGAGCGCGGCGACGCGTTCTCAATCCCCGCGTGGATCGGTTCGTCTATTACCCCGGGCGGACACACACCCTACAATGAGCGAGCAAGAACTCGGTATCACCGAGAGCAAGGAGTACGCGACCGGCGACTGGTACGCCGAAGTCGTCCAGAAGGCGAAACTCGCGGATTATGCACCCATGGGCGGATTTATCGTTACGCGCCCGCGTGGCTACGCCCTCTGGGAAGCGCTACAGGACCACCTCGACGGCTGGTTCAAGGAGACCGGCGTGACCAACGCCTACTTCCCGATGTTTATCCCCGAGAGCTTCCTCGAACGGGAGAAAGACATCGTCGAAGGCTTCGACCCCGAAGTCGCGTGGGTCACCCACGGCGGGCACGACGAACTCGAAGAGCGCCTCGCGGTGCGACCCACCAGCGAGAGCATTATTGCGCCCTTCATGGCCGAATGGACCCGCAGCCATCGCGACCTGCCGCTGCGCCTGAACCAGTGGTGTAGCGTCGTCCGGTGGGAGGCGACGGAAACGAAGCCATTCTTCCGCACCAAGGAGTTCCTCTGGCAGGAGGGCCACACCGCCCACGAGGACGAAGACGAAGCCTGGGACGAGACGATGCTCCGGCTCGATCAGTACGAGCAGCTGTTCGAGGACGTTCTCGCAATCCCGGTCATGCGCGGCCGCAAGCCCGAACACGACAAGTTCCCCGGCGCACACACCACGACGACGGTCGAGGCGCTGATGCCCGACGGCAAGTCGGTCCAGAGTGCCACGAGTCACTATCTCGGCACCAGCTTTGCCGAGGCGTTCGATCTCACCTACACCGACGAGAACGAGGACGAGCAGGTCGCCCACACCACCTCGTGGGGACTGTCCTGGCGCTCGCTGGGCGCGTTGATCATGACCCACAGCGACGATCAGGGCCTCGTCCTCCCGCCGACCATCGCACCCACGCAGGTCGCCATCGTCCCCATCTGGCAGGAGGACACGAAAGACGAAGTTCTGGAGTATGCCGAGGAGATAACCGACGAGCTGGAGGAGGCTGGCATCTCCGTCGAACTGGACGACCGGGACGAGCGCAACCCCGGCTTCAAGTTCAACGAGCACGAGCTAAACGGCGTCCCGGTCCGCTTCGAGATCGGCCCCCACGAGGTCGACGACGAGGAGATCACGATTGTCCACCGTCCCGACGGCGAATCGATCGTCGAGGATCGCGAGGACATCGCCGAGACGGCCGAGGAACACTTCGACGACGTCTACGAGAAGCTCTACGACGCGGCCGAGGAGAATCTAGAAGAGAACGTCCGCGAGGCCGAGAGCCCGCCCGAGATTCTCGGGACCATCGGCAAGCACGGCGGCTACGTCGAGTGTGGCTGGTGTGGAGACGAGGCCTGCGAGACCGTGATCAAAGACGAGATCGCGGCCGAGATCGTCATGTGCCCGCTCGACCGTGACGAGGAACCGGTCCATGACGAGTGTGCGATCTGCGACGACGAGGCCGAGGAGACGGCCTACTTCGCGCGGACGTACTGAGTCCCCGAGTCTACGGCCGATCACTCGTCGGCGTCCAGATCGTCCTCCGCGTACGCATCGGCGTATAGCTCGACGGCGTCCTGATACCCTTCCCGGGCCAGTTCGTAGGTCTCCCGCAGATCGGCGATCGGCGTCTCGGTCGCGTCGACCCGCAGGTCGTCGTAGTACGGCTCCATCTCCGCGTCCTCGGTGCGTGCGACGATCAGTGCGGCGCTCTGAATCGGCAGCTCCTCGCGCTTGTCCCCGCCCTCGGCGTGGCCCGCCGCCAGCGCGTCGAGCAGGCGCTCGGCCAGCGGTGCCGGGCCGTCGTCGTCGAGCGGATCGACCGACTCCTCGTGAGCGACTTCCTCGTACGTCTCGGCCACGCTGTCGACGACCTCTGGGCCGGTTAGCAGGTTCCCAGCGACGGTGTAGTCCCCGCCATCGTGATGGCCGAACCAGCCTTTGCACTCCTCGCCGGAGAACGTAAATGAACCGTCCGCGTCGACGCCGTGGAGCTGACGCTGGGCGCGGCCATCGTCGGCGTTTAGCAATGCTTCGAGTGCGTCCTCGATCGCCAGCCCCTCGTCGAGATAGCGCACGCCGTCCCGGCCGAGGTCCACGTTCACGAGGCTCTGGGTCGCCACCGCACCGTTCTCGCTGGCGAACGGACAGAGCGTTCCGACGGCGGGAAGTCTGGTTGTCACAGCAACGCCAAACCGGGTCTGGTCGTCGCCCTCGTCGTCGGTGTACTCCTCACGCACACAGATACTGAACGTCATACACGACTCTGGGGAGTCCGGTGCGAAAAAACCATTCCCGCTTTTTCCGGCGATTGCGTCTGACGTAAGAACTATACTTGTTCCCCCGGAGATGTAGTGATATGGGACTGATGAGTTCGATTCTCGGCGACCGAAATTCCCGGAGTGCCGAGGACTACGTTGAACTGAACCTCGACGAGTTCGAGTCCGTCACGAGCGACGCCGCGATGCAGGTACATATCGCGGAGATCGGCGGCCAGAAAGACGTCATCGATATCAAGGACGCCGTCTACGATGGCGACCTCGTAATCGCCGATATTACTCGCCTGCGCACGCAGGACAGCACGGTCGAACACGTCGTCGACGAACTGCGACAGGTCGCCGAGGAAGTCGACGGCGACATCGTCCAGAAAGGCGACGATCAGCTGATCGTCACGCCGACGGGGATCAAGATTAGCCGGACGAAACTCGGCGACAGTACCTGAAAGCTACCAGCGGCCGTCCTTGAAATCGCCACGTCCGCCCTCGGTCCGATCGATGCCCATGATGCTTTCTTTCTGATCGATACCGAAGGCTTCGCCGGAGTCGGGGACGCGGACGGTAACCTCCTCGATCTCGGGATATTTCTTCAGGAGCTCTGCTTCGATGTTGCCGGAGGTGATGTCGGCGACGTCACAGCCCGCACAGCCACCGCCGAGTTCGATGACTACTTCGCCGGAGTCGGGATCTGCCTTCCGGACGTTGCTGGTGCCGCCGTGCATCTTGATGATCGGCATCTGCTTTACCAGCCAGGTCTCGATCTCCTCGGCCAGGCTCTCGGCGTCGCCCGCCTCTTCGGACGCGTCGGTACTCATTACCACACAGTAGGACGCGGAACATGGAAAGAGTTCGGGTTTCGGCTGTCCAGCGCCGTAACGTCCATCATTTACGATGTTGGTTTCCCCGATCGTTCTGCTTTGCGTATCGCCACGCGCCGAGACCCACACCGAGTGCGCCGACGCCGACGCCAAAGCCCGGCACCGCGTTGTCATCAGCCTCCGCCGGGCTGGCTCCATTCTCATCCGTACCGTCGCTTGCTCCGGAATCGTCAGTGTCAGAATCCTCGTCATCTGCCCCGTTCCCGCTCGTGTCGTCCGGCTGGTCAGTCAGTGATGGCGGCGATACCTGCTCGCCTGCCTCGTCGGGGAACGTGTAGAGCGCGCCAGTCGGCGCGAGCTCGAACCCACGGTCGCTTTCGGCACTGCTACCGACGAAGAACTCGCCGGGGATTCCGGACTGTGCAGTCCAGAACACCGCCTCATCGGGCTCGCGCCACCACACCAGCTCTTCGGGATTCTCGGGGTCTTCCACGTCGTGAATCTTGACGCCGCCGAAGTACCACGAAGAGTAGAGCCGCCCGTCGACGATATCGAAGTTGTGCGCGGTCGTGAACTGGCCTTCCTGTGTGTTGTCATAGGACTCCGGGGCTTCGATATGGGACAGATGTTCCGGGTCGGTCGGGTCCTCGACATCCCAGAGGTCGATCCCGCCGGGACCGCCCACGAGGTCTCCATCGCCGTCTTCAGTCTCCCATGCTTCCTTGCCGACGCCAAGTAGAGTGCCGGTCTCGTCGACCTGTGCGTAGTGGGCGTTCCCCGGCGGCGCGAACGGCTCCCAGAGGGCTCGTCCGTCGTCCATCGCTTCGAGTTCTTCGCGCGTATAGTCGCCGAAGTGGTTGACGTACTCCGGGTTCGCCGGATCACGCACGTTGAGGACCCAGAGTCCGGCGTCCCAGTAGGAGAGATATGCGAGGTCATCTTGCACGTAGACGTCGTGGATCGGATAGAGACGCTGGTTGACTCCACTCCAGTCTTCCTCCGGATGATCGAGCAGGGACCATCGAGTAAGTTCGCTTAGCTCGTCGTCTGCCGTGTCGACAATCGCGAGTGGATGTCCATCGTCGCCGTGCTGTGTGAGATAGACGATACCGTCCTCGAAGAATGTGTTGTGGACCGGATAGCCCGGTTCGTACAGATCGATGCCGACCGGGTCGGCAGGGTCGCTCACGTCGTAAAGCATCACCGTCGGCGTCGAGAACGTCGGGTTAGCCGGTCCGGCGACGACGAGCCGGTCTCCGTCCGGCCAGAGATCCCAGATCCCGGTGATCGGGCCATCGGCCGGAATGCCACGTTCTTCGGCAAGCACCTCCGGCTCCGCTGGATCGGAGAGGTCAACGGTGACGAAGCCGTCGGTCGCTGCGACGTAGGCAACCTCACCGTCGACGACCGCGGCGTCTTTTGCGCCCGGGATCTCAACGCTTCCGAGCGGTTCGTAGCCGTCGTCGTCCTGTGCGGCGACACGTCCAACAGCTGTTCCGGCGAGGATACCCGCACCGGCACGGAGGAGGGTTCGGCGGCGCATACGTCCTGTCGGTACGAGAGAAAAATAAACTCCCCGGTCAGTGCAGCTTCGCTCGGTCGCCGGTGCCGCGGGTCATCGCGCTTGCGAGTGCGCCCTTGACGACGACATCGTCGCCGAGCGTGGTCAACTGGACGTCCGGGACGTTCGTGAACACCATCTCCGAGAGCTCCTCTTTGAGCGGCCCCAGGACGAGCTCCTCGTTGTTGAGCGCGACCGCGCCGCCGACGTAGATAACGAGCGGTGCGTACGCGTGAATAATGTTCGCTACCCCCATCGCGTTCCAGTGGCCGACCTGCTCGATGACGTGATCGGCAAGCGGGTCCTTCCCCGCAAGTTCGAACACGTCCGCGGCGGAGAACTCGGGATCCTCGACCGGCAGCGCCGTCTCGACTGGATCCTCCTGATGGATCCACCTCGTGTACCGGGGGATGTTGTTGCCCGAACAGTACGCCTCCCAGTGGCCATCCTTGCCACAGCCACAGGTGAGCTGTCCCTGAGGATCGACGACCATGTGACCGACCTCGCCAGCGTTACCGTCCCAGCCCGAAAGCACGCTTCCGTCGACACAGATACCTGCACCGATACCACTGGAGATCGTCAGATAGGCCATGTCGTCGGGGTTACGATCGCTGTAGAACCGCTCGCCGATCACGCCGGCATTCGTATCGTTGTGGAGATACACTTCGTCGCTTTCGATCAGGTTCATGATCGGTCCAGTCAGCGGGATCCGGTCGATGGTATCCGGAAGGTTCGCCGGATCGATCACCGCCCCCTCGGCGAGATCGAGCGGACCGATCGAACCGATACCGGCGGTAGTAATCTGATCCGGATCGATGTTTGCGTTCGCACAGGCCTCCCGGAGAACGCCGAGTACAGCCTCGGTGACGGCGATCCCGGTCGGGCCGCGCGGCGTCCCCTGCTCGTGTGAGCCGACGATGGTCCCGTCGCCGTCAGCGACGACTGCCCGGACGTTGGTTGCGCCCAGGTCGACGCCCGCGTAGTACACCATGTATCAGCAAAAGGAGTGCGGTCGTACTTAATAACTGAGTTTCCGGCGCGCTGTGGTCATTGTCGACACGACCGGGTTACTGCTCGCGAACGAACGTGACCGGGCATGGCGAGTTGAGCATGACGTGCTGGGCCGTGCTGCCGAACACTGCTTTGCCGGTCGGCGAGCGTTTGCGACCGCCGACGATCACGCGGTCCGCCTCCGTCTCCGTCGCGAGGTCGACGATCGTCTCGCCGTGAGCGCCCACTGCACCGCGGATTTCGTAGTCGATATCGTGCTCGCCTAGCACCTCACGCAGCGAGCGAATCGTCGCGTGACGCTGCGCGGTGTCGTCCGGGGATACCTGTGAGAGCTCGGTGTCGAACTCGAGCTGGTCGAGCACGTCCTGATACTCCTCGTCGGTGAAGACGTGAGCGAGGTAGACTGTTGCATCGGCTGGCTTGGATACTTCGACGGCTGCTTCGGCAATCTCCTCGGCGCGGTCCGCATCACCGGGACCAACTGCGACGAGAACTGACTTGAGAGTCATATAACCTCGTTTATTCGCATCCGTGTTAAGTATACTGCCAAACCGCTACGGCGGTGAACGACTACCTTCTTTGCCGCTGGAGTCCCTGTAGCGACCATGATCGACCCGGATCTCGACGGACAGACCGTACTGGTGACTGGAAGCGCACGCGGCGTCGGACGTGAACTACTGCTGGCGACCGCAGAACGCGGCGCGCGGACGGCGGTCCACTACAATACGAGTGCGGGTGCCGCCGCTGAAGTAGCCGACCGTGCCGCCGAACGGGGGGCGACCGACACCACCGTGGTGCAGGCAGACGTGACCGATCCCGAATCGGTGGACCAACTGTTCGAGACCGTCGAGTCCGACCTCGGCAGCGTCGACGTGCTGGTCAACAACGTCGGCGCGTTCGCACCAGTCCACTGGTCCGAGATGGAGTTTGAGACCTGGCAGGACATCTTCGCCACCAACGTCCACGCAACCTATCTCTGCTCGCGGCGCGCGCTCCCGGCGATGCGCGAGAACTCCTACGGTCGGATCGTCAACGTCGGCTACGCCTCCAGCGAGAAGGGACTGATCAATCCCAAGAACGCGCCGTACTTCATGGCCAAAGCGGGCGTGCTGATGTTCACCCGGATGCTCGCGGCTGACACCGCCGACGACGGGATCACGGTCAACGCAATCTCGCCGTACGTCGTCGAGAACTCCGACGAGTTCCCCGCAGCACTGCCCCGCGGGCGTCCCGCCGGGTTCGAGGACATGGCTCAGGCGATGTTCTTTTTCCTCGATGAGGACAGCGACTACATCAGCGGCGAGAACGTCGAAGTCGATGGGGGGTGGTTGCCCGAGGACGTGTGATGGACTGGGAAAATAGTCGCTCCGGCCACCCTACCCTTCCCCGAACTCGCGTGGCACTGACACGCGCTCGCGGCCCGGCGGTTGCGGTGGCGCGCGCTGGCTGGCGCTCGTCGCCAGCCAACACTGTGCGAGGGACGGTGCCGTAGGCACCGAGGCTGGGGAGGGTGAGGCTGTGTGGGTGGATCGAAAGGGGCCGGATCGCTCGACGAGCGAGGCGACGCAAGCACGGGACGCAGTCCCGCGCACAGCGAGCCACAGCCGTCGAGCGATTCGGGGGCTTTCATGATGGAGTTCTCCAGACGGTTTCTAGTGCCTGAGAGCGATTCGGGGGCTTCCGTGGTGTAGTCACACTGGCCTGATTGGCTTTGTTGAACTCCTCACGTGATGATAGGTTTTGCGCGTCGCGCTGCATACAGAGGATGGATGCAGCAAACCGATACTGGTGGTTTCAAGCGGTTCAGCTGAAGCAGCAGATCAGTAAACGTTCAAACAGCCCACCTTCGCGTCAAGACCCCTGATGAACGAATATCAAATGTCAGATTGTCGCTCTCATCCTCGTCTCCCGGATAGTAGTAGAAGTGATCTTGTTCTGTTAGAGTGGTATTGTTCTCATAGAGGCTGTACTCTATAAGATACCGCTGTTGTTCGGCAACGTCTTCGCTGATACTGTGCTCGTCTGGTTCAACATCGATCCGCCCTGAGAACACTCGGGCTTCGCTTCTGGAGAGATCGCCATCTGTTCGTGAAAAAGCCATTTCGATTGTGTAGGAACTCTCGGACTGATTAAAAACGGCCACGGAGAGCATTGGGGAATCAGAGAACAGTCCTGTACATCCAGCAAGCCCCGAGCAGAGAGGAATCGTGCCCAAAACAAAAGAGCGCCGTTTCATACAATGAGTATATATTCAATTAACAAGTGTTTTTGGGAGCAATTCATACACCAACTTGTACTCAATGATCAGGATGCTTGTTGGTGGGGTTCTGATCTATACAGCATTCGCGCCCTGTATTCAGCACACAGTTCTTATCGAAGCTGAAGGGTTTTAAAAGACCCCTCGGTTTCTATGTATGAGAGGGCTGCCACAGAGGAGAACCCGGAATCCGGGGAGTAGGGTCCATGAGCTGCCCTGGCCACATCGATGCGAGTCCGGAGCGCCGTGCCGATACGACTATCAGGCCAACACCCATACGCTCGGGCATGACCAGCGAGTCGCAGGCCGAGGCCGGAACGGCCGAGGGACAGGGTCCCGTCGAGATCGACGAGGAGATGGCCCGCCATCTGGAGAACAAACGGGAAGAGCTGTTCGAGAAGCTCGAAATCCGCGATGGCTTCTCCGAAGAGATCCTCGAAGAGGCCAGAGCGCGGACCGAAAACATCGAGCAACAGATCGCCGACGAGGTCGACGAGCGCGAGGACCTGCGGGACATGACGACGTGGACGATCGACCCGATCGACGCCCAGGACTTCGACGACGCGGTCTCGATCGAGGAACGCGACGACGAGTACGTCCTCTGGGTCCACATCGCCGACGTGACCCATTACGTGAACCCCGATACGAAGATGTGGGAGGAGGCTGTCGAGCGCGGGAACACGGTCTATCTCCCGGCGTACACCATCCACATGTTGCCACCGGTGCTCGCCGAGACGGTCTGCTCGCTCGTGCCGAACGAGGACCGCCTTGCCCACACCGTCGAGATGCATCTGGACAAGGAGAACCTGTCCTACGAGTCGATCGATATCTACAAATCGGTCATCGAGAGCGACGCCCGCCTGACCTACGGCGAGGCCGAGACGATGCTCGACGAACCTGAAACGGCGGACGACCTGCTCGAGGACCCCGAGGTCGATCTCGCGGAAAAGTGCGAGATGGTCTGGGAGGTCGCCGACCGGATGCACGAACAGCGCAAGGAGGACGGCTCGCTTGTCCTGAATCCCGCACGGGATCGCGCCCACACCATCATCGAGGAGTGCATGCTAAAAGCGAACAAGGCCGTCACCCACCAGCTGATGTGGGATCGGGGCGTCGAGGCGATGTACCGGGTCCACCCACAGCCCAGCCCCGACGAGTGGGACAAGGCCCTCCAGGAAATTCAGGAACTCGACGGCGTCTCGATCCCCGCTGGTTCGTGGGAGGATCCGCGAAAAGCCGTCAACGCCACGCTAGAGGAAGCGCCGGGTCGGCAACTCGACAAGATCCAGTGGGCCGTGATGAAGGTGATGCCCCGTGCGAAGTACATGAACGACCCCTTCGGCGGCCACCACGCACTGAACTTCGAGATCTACGGCCACTTCACCAGCCCGATCCGCCGACTCAGCGACCTGATCAACCACTGGATCGTCTACACGAACGACGTGCCGGAGGATCTCGCCGCGCTCTGTGACCACGCCTCGGATCAGCAGCAAGACGCCGAGCAGTGCGAGCGCGAGTACAAGGACTTCCTGCAAGAGGTCGGCCTCGACCCCGCCGCGGTGAACAATCGCGGGATCGAAGTCGTCGACGAGGAGTAATCAGACGGAGACGACATTCGGCAACACACGACGATACGGTACGTCACACCTGTGACACTGATCCCGGTTCACTGTGTTGATCAAGCAGATACATCGTCGAGAGAAGTCCGACTGATGGCTGTCCGTGTTTTTCTATCTCCGCAGCGAACGTCCGGAGGACTTCGTCAGCGACTTCGGGAGTAATTGATTGCGAGGGATCCAGAAGCGGGGATTTCACGTCAAGATCGTATGCAGTGAGCTTCGTATATTCTCCCGATTCGTCACGCCACTCGGCTTCCGCATCGACGAGTGCGATTCCAACGGCGTCCGGTTTCCCGAGCCTCTCCATCCGTCGAATCGTTCCCAGATAGATCAACTGTTGAACATGAGATTCACCAATATCCATCTCCTCAGAGATTTCATTGTAAAAGAACCCCGCTATCGTTGGTTCATCCTCGTTTTTGATGTTTGGCGTTATCGTGGCAGATCCGCTCACCGGGAGCGACAGCGAGAACTGGTCAACCGCGACTGACTCACTCCGGCGAGCTAAAAAGACCGTCCCGTTAGTCGTAATAACCAGACAGGCGATCCCGAGATGATCAGAAAGTGGCGATTTGGCCAGTTGTTTGAGGTTCCCCGTGTTATCGAACAAAAGTGGGATGGTCAACTCGCGTAACGTTTTTCCGCTCTGCAAGGTGATCTCGGGACAAAAGTTCGTGACAAAACTTCGATAATAGGAAGTCTTTTCACCGTGGAATACTCCGTCTGAGATGCGGTCGAGACGGAACAGTAACCCACTGAAGTGGCCTTCTTGCTGGAATGTCTGTTGGAGGTCGTCGAGCTCAGGCTCGATCATTGCGTTTATATCGGGGCGGAAGTCATAATACCGATTCTCCATCTTCAGATCAAGATCAGTAACATCGGCTACCCGGATGTCTTCGACGGCAGCGGGAATGACTGTTGGGTGATCGATTCCGTTCGTCCAGACCTTGAGGTCTGAAACATCGATGAAGGGCTCTGTTCGATCATACGTAGACAGTATCTCGTCGGTGTCGCCGATACGTCGCCGTTCTTCGTATTTGAGAAACTGAACGAGATACGTCGCTGAAACGAAAGCCACGACGATAGTCAACAGTACAGTGAGCAGGTTTTCCGCACCGACAATAACGCGTTCCCCTGGTGGAGCCAATGGAATGTGTAACACGATAACGATCCAAGCAAGGAGTAATGCTGCTAGAAACCGGTGGGACGCCACCAAAATTGCAAGAGAGGATACGTATTCGTTTGTTAACCGCCATCCACGAGTGTTGAAAAGCTTGTTTTGCCACTTCCTCGATCGGTCCGACTGTGGGAGCTTGGCAAGAATATACAAAAGCGGAAGTGCCGCGACGATGAGAAGCACTGCAGTCAGCCATTCGTTTCCGGTTGCAACCCCTCTGAACAGACTGATATCAACGTGATCGGACAGATTAACCCATGAACGGATTAGGAGGGAAAGATCGCCAATCGGTTCTTGAGAACGCATAGATGGGTTAACATCTCTTATCCCCGATAATATAAAAGGTCGCGCATCCTTTCTGATGGTTCAGAAACTCGACAAGATCGGTGCAAAGTGCCTGGGGGTCAAGTCGTTTGAGAATCTGCTATTCTCGTGATCACGAAAAACAAGGTTTGCGGACGACCCCGTGGTATTCGCCTTGCGATTCTGTAAACTACCCTACTGCCTTGGCGCATACGCACCTCGGTGCTTAGGGATAGATATCAGCTAACTATGCATCGCCCAGCCACGCATCCGTAATCCGCAGATGCCCTCGCGTCCCTTCCCACTCCGTCTCGTACTCCAGTTCGATCGGTCGCTCCATATGCGGCCCATCAGTAACGAGTGTCTCGAACTCGCCTCCCTCACCCAGAATGTGGACGCCGTACTCGTCGTGGAGCGTTTCGAGTTCGTCCAGCGCGTCGGCGTCGAGTCGCCGTCCGAGCCACGATTCGTCGAGGCCAGCCGCGGCGACCTGCACGATCCGGATCTCGAATCCGGCCGCGAGCATCTCGTCGGCGAGCGTGCGCGGGTCCCGCTGCCAGAGCGGGGCGAAGAGTTCGATATCCAGCCGGTTGGCCATCGCCTCGATGCGGCTGGTCTGGAACTCGCTTTCGACCGCACCCGCGGTGACGCCCGCAATACCGCCATCCAGTTCGGCGTCCAGTTCGGCCAGCGCGGCCTCCAGCGGTTCGACCTCCCGGTCGCCCTGCTCGCCCGAATCCTCGGCCCCACCGGCATCGAAATCCTCGGGGTGGACGTCCACGAGCGGGATCCCGACGCTCTTGGCGGCAAGCGTCGCCAGGTCGGTCGCCGGAACGTGATACATATACGAGTCGCCCTCGGGGTGGACGGTCAGCAGTCGTCCGACCGGCAGATCACGTTCGAGCGCCCGGTATAGCGCCCACGAAGAGTCCTTGCCGCCGGAGTAGAGGCTCACCCAGTGCCCGTCAGTAGCGTTGTCAGCCATACGCATACTTTCCGACCGGACGGCAAAGGCCCGTCGAAGAGATCACACATCTGTCTCCGCGACCTCCGGCTCCTCGACGCTCGCCCCGGAGAAGTACATCGCGACGCGAACGCCGAGGACGCTGATCAACACGCCCAGCAGGACGAACACACCGAGGCGGTTTCCGACGCCCAGCTTGAACCCTTCGACTGAAACGACCCCCAGCGAGACATCGGGAACATCGAGCGAACTGATCTGCCCACCACGTTCGAGGAAGTACGCCGAGAAGCCACGGACGATCAAGCCGATTCCGACCACGACAAACGGCAGATTGAGAAACGAGGGGCGGAGCTGTTCGTCCTGAATAATCTCGTCGAGCAATCGCCCGGTACTGGCAGCCAGTGCGGCCATCGCCAGCCACGGAACGCTCGCGTAGGCGAACATCATCGACTGGATGAATGCACTTTCGGGATCGGAAAGATCCGAGACGCCGAGCGCACCGGCGAACACGCCGACAAGTGTCAGTCCTGCGGCGACGACGTAGGTGACGACGGAGACCTGACCGGAGTACAGCGAATCTCTCGCCTGTCGCGCGAGTCTGGTAAGATATTCGTCGACGCCAAACCCCTTGTACAGCAGGAACGATCCGATCACGGCCGTAATCGTCGCCAGCGCGATCGCGGTTCCGGCCCAGATCGAGAGCGCCGGGAAGACGATCAGTGCGATCCCGATCGGCACCAGCGTCGTCTGTCGGAGCTCTTCGTCGGCCAGGAACTGCTTGAGCAGGTAGTACGTCGACTCGATATCTCTGGCCTGGCGGACGACGACGCGATCGACGGAATCGACGCGGAGACGGCTCTCGACGACCGGGACGAGCCGCTCGTCTTCGGCACTGTCGATGACGACGATCGCCGAGTCGACGTCGTACTCGTCGATCAGGTCGTCGAGCTGGTGTGCAACCGCACGATCGGCGCTCACCATCGAATCGCTCGCTCCCGAGACGACAGCGACGACGGCGTCGTCGTCACCGTCGCGTAGCTCCCGGGCGACCCGCAGCGACTCCAGCAGACTGTTGACCGAGGAGTCCTCCGGATCTGCAAGCCCCATGTCGATCACGAGCGACTGGACGGCTTCCCAGCCTGCGACCGGCGTCGAGAGGCCAGTCTTGCGTCCGACATCGTCAGTCCGGTCCACACAGACGACCAGCGTTGTCACTGTGTTTGCATCGTTCCCCGGGCGATATAAAAACTCCTACGACAGTTCAACGGAACCGGATGTCGATTTCACCATCGTTGCCCAGCACGCTTGCGATCCCCGCACCGAACGAGTACGCAATCGAGGCCGCGCCGCCCCGGAGTTTTGCCTGCAGTCCACGCTCGGGCTCGAACTCCCTGACGTCGACCGCGTCGCTCTCGATCCGCTCGACGAGCGCGTCCTGAACGTCCTCGCCCGTCCCGAGTTGATCGACCAGTCCGAGCTCGATGGCGTCCTCGCCGAGATAGATCCGGGCCTCGGTGTCTCTGATCGTCTTCTCCTCGAGCTCTCGCCCCGCGGCGACGCGCTCGACGAAGTTGCCGTACAGATCGTCGATGAGGCTCTGGAGATACTCGCGTTCGTCCTCTTCGAGCTCCTTGAGCGGGATCCCGGCGTCCTTGTACTCGCCCGCCGCGAGCCGCTCGTAGGAGATTCCGATCTTGTCAGCCAGTTCACTGGCGTTCACTCGGGAGCCGATCACGCCGATACTCCCGACGATGCTCATGTCTCGGGCCCACAGTTCGTCACAGCCGCTGGCGATCCAGTAGCCGCCGCTCGCGCAGGTGTCCTGTGCGTACGCGAGCGTCGGGCCGTCGAACTCCTCGGCGGCGAGCCGGATGTCGTCGCTCGGAACGACTTCGCCGCCCGGTGTGTTCAGCCGTACCATCAGCGCTTCGACGTTGTCGTCCGCGTCAGCCCGTTCGATCTGCTCGACGATGTCGTCGGCGGGTGTCGAGCCGGGCTGGGTAGGCAGCGGCCCGCCGCCACCGTCGCGCGTGATTGGCCCCTCGACAGCGACCTCGGCAACGTTGTAACCCGGGAAGAGCGATTCGACGGCGTTGCCCGCGAGTTTGACACCCACGCCCACAACGAGCAGTGCGAGCACGATTCCGAGGAGCTCAGCCGTTGACTCGGGTATCTCGACGAACAGTCCGTAGCCAATCACGGCGGCGATTGCCGCGCCGAGCAGTACGATCCCGATCTGTGCCAGCCCCCGAAGCGGGTTATCCACTGGCGACACCTCCTGTCATACACCGGTGTAGGTGGGCGGGTGGTGATAAAACCTCAATACTCGGCCGTCTCGAATCCCATTCGTTCGAAATCATCGACGTTTCGTGTGAGAACGGGTTCGCCTTCAATCTCGGCGGTCGCACCAATTGCAGCGTCACCCTTGTTCTTTTTGAGCGTTGACGCATCGCCTTCACCGATCCGAACACCTGCCCGTAACGCAATGGTGTCGTCCATCGGAACGATCGGATGGGGTTCGAGAATCGCCCTGACCGCCCGTCGTTCGTCTGCTGAGAGTTCGGCACCGATCCCGATCCCCAGTTCGAGAACGGCCATTGCCGGGATCTTGATCGGTTCCTTCCGGGCTTCGAGCTCTTCGAGCTTTTCGTGGGCTCCCCCATCGTTTTTCATCAGGTCAATCAGAAACGAGGTGTCCGCGATCATCGATTGTCGAACTCGTCGAGGATGTCGTTCACTTCGTCCGCATCAGCGGCGTCTGCCTCCACGATTGCCGCTTCTACGCGCTCGACACGCTCTTCGTCAACGACGCCACCGAGTTCTCCGAGCGATGGCGTTCGAGTTAACCGATCAATCGCCTCCGAAAACGTCTCATCCGGTTGTTTCTGCCGTTTGATCCGTTCGTACGTGTCCTCATCGAGTCGAACCGAACGAGTCCCCATACTGTATACGTCGTATACAGACAGTATTCAGTCTTTCTCCGGCGAGCGCTGTCGCTATCCGTCGGTGAAAACGCAGGGAGAATCAGCAGATACCGATTACAGCCGACCAGCCTTCTGCAGCTTCATCAGGTCCTCGGTTTCGAGGGTCTCGCCCTCTTTGAACCGCTCGTAGATCTCTTCTGCTTCCTGCTCGACTTCCTCTTTTTCTTTCTCGCGCTCGGTCTTGCGCTCTTCTTCTTCCTCTTTGTCGAGTTCGCGCAGGCGCTTCTGGACGCGGACGAAGTCCTCGTGGTGCTGGTCGGCGGCCTCCTGGGCCTCGACGAACAGCTCGTGCATCTCGTCGGCGTCGTCGCGGATGTCGTCGGCCTCGCGATAGGCCTCGATCATCTGGTTGTGGTGTTCCTGGGCCTTGTCGGCGAGCTCGGTGACCTTCTGGTGGTGCTGGGAGGCTTCCGATCGGACTTCTTCGGCCTCTTCGACGAGGTCGTCGAGCTCCTCGTTCTGGTTGAGCTTGTCCTTTCGCTCGTTGTACTCTTCGCGTTTGGCCTCGATCTTCTCGATCAGCTCGCGCTCGTCTTCCGTGCTGAGGACCTCGGTCTGCTGTTTGAATTCGAGCTCCTCGATCTCCTCTTCGAGCTCTTCGAGATCCTTGCCTTCGTCGAGCTCCATGTCCGACTTCATCTCCTCGACTTTGTCGAACAGCTCGTTTGCATCGGCGTTGAGCTCGTTGCGGCTCTCCTTGTGCTCCTGAACCTGCTCGTTGAGCTCGTCGCGTTTCTCGCGGTGTTCCTGTGCCTCGTCGACCTTCTCGCGTGTCTTCGCGTTGAGATCGTCGCGTTTCGAGGCGCGGTCGGATGCAAGCTGGTTCAGCTCGTTTCGTCGGTCGCGTAGCTGACCGGCGATTTTGATGAGCTGTCCTTTAGAATTGTTTTCGAGCTGTTCTTCGGTTAGTTCGACGTTGTCGGCTTCGTCGAGTTCTTGTGCGTCTACCATGTGTTGTTCAAACCTCTGTGCCATACCCGCACCGGTGGATAGTGATCGCTCGGACAAACTGTGACGGGTCGGTGATAAGCAGTTCCTGTCATGTTGGTCTGCGAGCGATACTACCCGAACGCCGGTGACGTTCTGGTATCTACCACTACTGTGGCTTTCAATTTAAAAGTATCGGTGATTATCAGGGTGAAAATAGCTAGCACGGGGCCTGAGATGCCGTGTTAGGGCTTACCAAGACATCCGAGTTGTATATAAATGATCATCGGTGTCTGGAGCGATACATCGCCCCAGCGATCGCTATAGTTCAGGGGAGTCGGTACCGGTTCCGAACTGTTTGTCCGTCAGTTGATAGCTCCAGAACCAGCTTTTCAGCATGGTCGTCGACCTTCGCGCCGCCAACAGACACGCGTGAAAGCGGCTCAGCATCGACATCAACTACCCCTGAACGAGTACCGGACTCCCATTCGAGGGTGCCCGAAACGCGCTCGTGTGTGTCGTTGATCACGGTCATTCCGACCGCACCCGGCGTCAGCGGATCGGTAACGACAGCCTGAACGGGTTCGTATGCCGCCGCGATCGGATCGAAGCTCTGTTTCTCGATACCGTTTGCATCGATGACACCCATCCCGCCACCCGGTCGGACATCCTGAAGAGTGAACGCGGCAAGCACGTCGGCCCGCTCCAGTCGGAGCCGTTCAGCAACGTGCTTGAGGATCCGTCCTTGCTCGTGCTGGGTGCCGACCGGCGTATCGTCGAGGTGATCGAAGGCGGGATGAGTCCCCGGTGCACCCTCCCCACCCTCGGTCAACGAACCGGCTCCGAACTCCGTGACGACGTCGGCAAGTCCCGAATATTGCTGGGTAAGCCACTCGACGTCCGCTGCGGTACCGTACTCCCAGCCGGGGTACAGATGTGATGCGTCGGGATCGGTCCCCGGGGATCCCATGACAGGGAAGACCGGCCGATCGGTCTCGATGCCGTCCGCAAGGGCATCGGCAGCGGTACGGTCGAACGCCGTTCTCCAGGCACGCCAGCGCAGACGCATCCGCGCGAGACGGCCCGACCCGAGCGGGGTCTCGAACGGCGATCTGGGGTCGTCGTGGACGCCGTACGCCGCAACGCTCGGGCGTGATTCACACCGATCGACGAGCGCGGCGCTGATTTCGATTCCCCTATCGGGGTCGTACTCGACCGGGCCGGTCAGTGGGAGGTCCTGCCACACCAGCAGCCCTGCCTCGTCACAGGCGTCGTAGAACGCCGATGGGGGAACGTGCGCGTGTGCCCGGAGAAGATTCGCGTTCGCTTCTACCGCGCGATCGATCGTCTCCTCGGGCTCCGTTCCTGGCAGAACGTTGAACCCGCGGGCCGGTATCGGTCGGCCGTTAACGACTAGCCCATCGTCGCCGTAGCTGATCGTACTGAACCCCGTTGTTGCGATCTTCTCTTGATCGCCCAGTTTGGCGTGGACGGCGTACCGGTGCTGGGACCCGAACCCCCGCGGCCACCACAGCCGAGGGTCTCTGACCTCGATTCGGCGCTCGACGACGACGCGCTCTCCGGCCGCAGCTTCGACGCGGGCGCGTTCCATCGCGCCTCCGCCGCGAAATCCCTTCGGCCGAATCGAGAGTGTCACCCGGTCGTCGACTGATTCGGCGGCGTCGACGGTGATCGCGGCGTGGATGGCACCACCGTCGCCTTCCAGTTCGGGTGTCACCGACAGATCGGTAATCGTGACGGAACCGTGTGGCTCCACAGAGGCACCCCACCAGATCCCCGGCACGCGACGCTCGGCGGGGAGCACGTCCGTCTCGTAGATCCCGCCGAACGCGTCAGTCGGACGGCGACACTCGACGAGGAGTTCGTTCTCCGGTTCCGGATCGAACGTGGTCCGCCACGGCGTGAAGTACGACTCGTGCGTGCCGAGGAAGGTGCCGTTGAGCCAGATCCGCGCATGGCCGTACAGACCGGCGAGTTCAAGCGTAGCACGAGTTTCCTCGTCGCCGCAGGGATCGGCAAAGTCCGTCCTGTACGCCACCACGTCCGCCCCGGCCAGCGCTGTGGGACTGCCCGGAACCGTCACCGGCTGTGGGCTCTCCATGGTCGGTGGCTCCTGCTCGTCGTTCGGTTCAACCGCGGCACCCAGCCACTGACCCAGCATTGTTATCAGCCAGTGTCCGGCACTGAAATAGGTCTTGCCCTCCATCCGGCGGGCTTCACTTTCACTTTCACTCCGGGGACGGCACAGTTTAACTACCATCGAGTGAGCAGTTCGTGATATGCTCGAACAGCTAACCTGTGCGTGCGAGGCCGACGGCTGTGACACCGCACTCGGCGAGGAGCACCTGATGCTCTCGATGCGGACCGATGCCGGAACACGACGTGCGTATGAATGCGACTGCGGCGCGGTGACGGTTACCGTCGTCCAGGAAAAATAAACGCCCTGAAGACCCTCCTCGGGCTACCGTGGGTATGGAAGAACGAATCTCCGCACACGGTCACGAACACGTCAGCGCGGACCACGCCAGCACGTTCGAAGTAACCACCGACGACTTTCTCACGCCTGCGGGCGACTGTATTCTCGCAATCGAGGCGGACCGAGCGCCTGCTGATTTTGCCCCGAAGTTCGTCGATGCCTGCCAGGACGCCGACGCGACGATTACGGCGATGGTCGAGGTCGACGGGATGAGCCAATCAGTCACCGGTAGCGGCCATCCCGATCTCTCCTTCCAGAGCGAGCGTAGCGCCGTCATCCGCGCGAGCGATCACGTCGACGAGCGGACAGTGACAGTGAACGCCGATCACGGAGCGATCGGTATCGACGACGAACTCGTCGACGCGCTCGCTGCGGGCGCGGAACTAACGCTGACGCTCGCCGTCGAATAGGTCCTACGGACTGACCGGACGACGACTACAGGTTTATGTCCGATTGGGCGGCCACAGCCGCCATGCTCCAGTAGAGCGCCGCGACGCCGGGCGAGGCGGGTGTGTGACGACCCGCGTCGCGGAACAAGTGTCACCTGTTCGCAATCCAGCAGCGTCCCTATCGAGAGCAGCTACAGCCCGGTCGGCTCGTCGATGAACGTCGTTTCCAGTCCCCATTCCTCGGCGAGCGATTGCAGGTTCCGGACGCCGAACGTCTCCGTTGCGTAGTGGCCCGCGAGTACCAGATTGATCCCGAGTTCGCGGGCGAGGTGGTAGGCATGCTGCTTGCCCTCGCCAGTCACCAGCACGTCGGCACCGGTGTCCGCGGCGTCTTCGAGCCAGTCGACGCCGCTACCGGTGACGATTGCCACGTCCTCTACCTCCTCCGGGCCAAACGCGAACGTCTGGACATCACGGCCCCCGGTGTCGAGCGATGCGTTCAGCGTCTCGGCGACGTCCTCGACAGGTAGCGGTTCGCTCCGTCGGCCACGCTGGCCAATGTACTCCCCACCGATCGTTCCGAACGGCTCACGATCGGTCAGCTGCAGCAGATCAGCGATCCCCGCAGCGTTGCCCAGCTCCTGGTGGCCGTCGAGCGGGAGATGCGACACGTATAGCGCAATGTCGTTCTCGATCAGCGCTTCGATCCGGTCATAGTCAGGGCCGGTGACGTGGTCGATCCCCCCGAAAACGACGCCATGGTGGGTCACCAGTACGTCCGCTCCTGCATCGGCGGCGCGCTCGATCGTCGCGACGCCCGCATCGACCGCGACGGCAACGTGCTCGACCGTCGCTTCCTCGGGGCCGACCTGCAAGCCGTTCGCACTCGCGTCGACGTCGGCGTACGCATCGGTATCGAGACGTTCGTCGTATCGCTCGACGAGTTCGGAGAGTTGCATGACTATCAGTTGGAGAAGCGGGAGAAAGGGCGTTGTGGTCTTCTACTGGGTCGCGTGGGCGAACACGAACTCCCGGAGGAGCTTCGCACCGAGCGTCGCCGCCTGTCCGTCGTCGCGGTCGTTCACCTCGACGACGTCGAAGCCGACGGAGTGCGGGGCAATGGTACGAACCACATCGCGCATCTCACGGCTGGTCACGCCAAAGGGCTCCAGCGTTCCAGTCCCCGGCGCGTACGCCGGATCGGCGGCGTCGATGTCGACGCTCAGATAGACGTCCTCGCGGGCGAGCGACTCTGGGGGTATCCAGCCGTCGACGTCCTCAGGCGGGACGATGGTCACGTCGTCCTCCCTGGCCCGCTGCCATTCGTCTTCGCTTCCTGTTCTCGCGCCAAGGATAATCGCCTCATCGGCGACATCAAGGGCGTGCTGGGCGACCGTCGAGTGGCTCAATTCGTTACCGTCGTAGGCCTCTCGCAGATCGAGATGGGCGTCCAGACAGACGAACACGTCCGGATCGAGTGCTCGTATCGCCGCGATCGTGACCGTGTGTTCGCCCCCGAGGAGGAGCGGGACGGCGTCGTCCCACTCGACATCGGTCACGACGCCTTCGAGGTAGTCGAGGTACTCTGCCGCGTTGTCCCAGGCGTGGACGTCCCCGTGGTCGTGGACGTCGAGCGAAGAAAAGTGAGCGTCGGTGTGAGGATCGTAGTCGTCGAAGGTCCGGGCGAACTGCCGGAGCCGGTCCGGACCGAATCGGGTGCCGGGCTGGAACGTCGTGGAGACGTCAAGCGGTGCGCCGACGATGACGTAGTCAGCGGCCTCTCGCTCGGCCACGGCACCGGGGAACATCTACGACTCGATGATCTTGCGCTGGCTTTCCATCTCGAGATACTCGATCTCGTCGTCCGGTGAGAGGCTGACATCGCCGGGCGTCTTGATCGTGATCGTCTCGTAGGTTTCCAGATCCATGACCTGTGCGACGTCCGCGCTCTCGACGCTGACGACCTGTCCCTGCTTCCGGTTGATGATCGGGACCCAGATCTTCGCATCGACCGGTTGAGAGAGGCTGCGCTTCTGGCCGTCGAAGACACCTTTGCCCTCGATTCGGGCCTTTGCACTGCCGTGTTTGCCCGGCTTGGCCGTGCTGTAGGCGGTGATCTTGCACGGTTCGTCGTCCATCATCAGGTAGTTACCTTCCTGCAGATCGCGGACTTCTTTCTGCGTTTTCGCCATACCGGCGGATTAACAACCGAACGGTATAAACGGTTTGGAAACGCGGAGCGACGCGTTTCGGAGCGTTCTACCTGATATTTCGGGACGATGACAGGGTCGCCGCTGCCGGGGCGCTGAAGGCCCTTGACTCCGTACGGACGGTCGATGACCGACGACCCCGAGCCAGCGGAGAATATAAGCGGTGGGGCCGCGGGTGGCGGCCAGCCCTCGACGTTCGCGCCGAGTGAGGCAGCAACCCGCGCCGAACGCGTGGTCGACCGACTGGGGGAACGGTACTGGCAGAAAGCCTACGGTGGCCGCGATGGCTTCGAGTGTCTCGTGCGGACGATCCTCAGCCAGAACACGAGCGACAAAGCAAGCCAGCCCGCTCACGACGCGCTGATGGAGCGATACGCCGCTACCGGGGCTGACCTCGCGAAGACGCTTGCGACGGCCGAGCGGGCGGAACTCGCCGAAACGATCAGCGGGGCGGGGCTGTACAACCAGAAATCGCGCGTGATTCAGGACGTCGCCGAACTCGTCGTCGAGGAGTACGGCTCGGCGGACGCCTTCGACGCGTTCGTCCGGGAGGAGCCTCCCAGCGAGGTACGCGAGGTGCTACTGGAGATGCGTGGCGTCGGCCCGAAGACGGCCGATTGTGTGCTCCTTTTCGCGGGTGGGCGTGGCGGCGTCTTTCCATCTGAGACGCCATATGTATGGTGTCACGATGATAGCAAAGACGATTATAAAATCAAAAATAATTGAAGCTGTTGGTAAGTCAATATCAAATCGGGTATTTTATCTGTAGCAATCCTGTCTAATAATCCGGCGTGATGCCGCTATGCACGATAAAACCACCCGCGAGCGACAGCTGAAGTCCGAGATTCGGGCCGTAAAAGAAGCACTTGTTGTGGTCAAAGAAGACAATTCGCATCAGTATCCTCAGATGGTTGCTCAGGCGGAGCACATCCTTGCCCAGCATGATTCTGAGCATCTGATACAGGCAACAGAAGAAGCTCTAGAAGCGCACTTAGAGCGGCTTGAACGAGACCTTCAGCACGTTCGCGAGGGGTGGGATTGAGATGGTGGACTTGTTGGATGTAACACTTGCTTTTGCATACGCTCCGACGTTTCTTTTTGGGTGGTATTTATCGCGTGAAACGAGTACATGGAACGCGATTATAACGAGTCTTATCTGGTTCCCGTTAATCTATCTCGGATTTTTCCGTATAACGTACGTCCTCATATCACTACCATTTATTGATGCGCTCGGATTCCTATACTTGCTCTCATACCCAGCAGCAGGCTTCGTATGGCTAATATTCGGAGCAGTTATTGGTAAAAAGTGGACGCCGATACTTATGGGTGCGTTTGGAACTCACTTGGGGCTCATATTTTGGATAATGTTTCCTCTGTGGCTATGTATGATGGGAGGCGCGATAATCGGCTTATTTACTTACAAAGAACAGCTCCCGTGATGAGGAGCCTGAATGATAGGTTAGAGTTCGCAAACAAACAAAGGTTGCAGTCGATGCACAGCTTGGCGTGATTACTGGGTCGTATAATTACTATATTGAGAAGGGTGGAAAAGTGTCGCCGGTCAAGTTTATTTATTGTTGATAGCAGCCATGATATTTCCTGTACGTTCTTCCATCTCTATCTCCTCACTTGATTCCATTATTTTATTGTATGCTACTAACATTTGATACCAGTAATTTTTAGTTCCTTTATGACATTCATCTGAGACTTCATTAGCTACGAATCCATACATGTCTGCTATTATTCTACTAGCTGTCTCTGGTTCAAGAGTATATCCACCATCAGTAAGCGGTACATCTACGTCTTCCTTCATCCATTCACACGGAGACGAAATTCTAATTAAATGCTTCTTTGAAAAACCGAATTTTTTTGTATCCACCTCTGTTCGACTTTTAGCCATATCTGTCGTGTGTTTATCAATAGCATCTTTCAAAGATGGTATCTCAACTAATTCCTCGAAAACGGCGTTACATTTTGTATATGAACTGGATTTAGCATATCCTATATCATCAGTCAGAATATCCAGTATGTCATCACGTTTTATCACGTCGGTCTCGTGTGTGTGCATCAAAACGCTATATACTACGTCTGGTACATCTATTCCTGAAGTACCTTTGATGCAACTGAGGTCGTATTCATCTGGATTTATCGGTTCATCACCGGCTTTTTCTTGGAGTTCTGGATGTTCTTCACGCACATTACTCGTTTCTGAATTTTCATTTTCTGTATTCTCACCAGAATAAAGAGAAAATCCGTCTTTTCCTGAAACAGTCACGTTATGAATATCCTCTATCATCTGCATTAATTTACCACCCTCTTCTTCCGATACTGTATCTATTAGGTCATCTACGACCTGTCCTTGTTTATACGAAGAACCATACCATGATTCGGCGAGATTTTCTAACTGTTCGGCCTTTTCCTCGCTAATTCGAACGGTTTTTGGTACGCTACCTTGAGATTCTGTTTTATTTACCTTATTTTGGTTTGTCATACGCAATGTTATAACTATTTCAAAGAGTTATATATTTAATGCCGATTTAAAATTAATTGTGTCATAATAGTTTTATTTTATTTTATATTAACATTAAATTTTTTATTAAATACTATAATAATAAAATATATTTGTATATTATTGTTTTTCTTATTGCTGTTAACATCAAACGGGTAGATAGAGACGTGCTAAGACTATATTAGAAATCACCCTCCGTTAAAATAAATAGCGCTACTCAGTTTACAGTGGATTTTCTTTTTATTCTAATTTCGTCCATAATCTCGGGTAAATCAAGACTTCTCCAAACGACAACTACTGCTACGTTTACCAAGCGTGATAACCGCTTAGAGCTATACCACTCCGTGTAACTCTCCTGGTGGCTCCCAGACAGTCCTCACATATAGTACGTGATGTCGTTGGACGGGTCATCGTAGTCCCAATCCTCGTGGATATACCCCAGCTCGAACGGAGCGGAAGTCTCGATGTAGATGTATTTGCCATCATCCGCATCAATCTCCAGCGGCTCACAGCTCAACGGCGGCTTCTCGTAGAGGTCGTCCTCAACAATGCCATCGATTCCGAAATCATCGAAGTGGACAGCAGAGGTGACGTGGCCCGAATTGTCATTGGCATTGTATCGGCTGACATTTGGAATCGACGCAGCGTGCATAGTACAGTTGAATGGCTCCTGCTCAAGCAACGCATTGCCAAGCACTGTGAAGTCCTTACAGTCACCGTATCCTCGTGCCAGCGTTTCTACAGGGTGTGCAGTCCCTGGTGCAAGGTAATTCCTATCCGGGCCGTCACCAATCTCCCACGTGTGATTCATGTACTGGATGAAATCAGCAACGAATCGCACTTGAGAGGGCGTGTCCGTCGCACCGTATCCCTCACAGACATCACCGATTTGTCTCGCTACGTCCTGTACGATGTCGTGGTTGAGCACTTCATCTGCATTGATGAGGTCGTAGACATCTCGGGAATCGTTCCCACCAGTCTTGTGTGCCTCAGCCGTTGCTCTCGCTTCGTCTAACGTCTCGGTATCGAACTCGTACGAGACAGCCCAGACATTCTGCAGTTTCGTATCCATGTACCCATCTGGAGTCGTTGGAACGAATTCTGTACCATGGGGCGAGTAGCTTCGCGTGTTATTGGCTCTGTTACCCTTCTCTGCGAGTTCTTTGTTCACGTCGCTGAAGCGCCCGTAATGGGAGAGACGGGACATCCGACCCGTGATTGTGCCTCCACTCGAATCGACTTCCGTACGGTACGCATCCTCCATTTCGTAGTTGTCCCAAGTCGCCGTCGCATTATACCCGCTGCCGAAATCATGATGGATGTATTCATCCGTGCCGACCCGAACCATCTGCGGGGTCTGCGTAATGACTTCACCACTTCGAGGGGAATGTGTCTTGTCGTCATCCCAGGTGAACGTGAACACGAACGGCTCATACAGGGGTGGCTCCCACTCTAGGTCGAATTCCCAGATAGCCGAATCTCCATCTTCCCGTACAGTCTCATGTGCCCGGCTACCCTCTGTAGTTGTTGCAGGGTGTTCTGGGTCACTCGGTTTCTTGTCATCCCCATACTCCATTCCAAATACGTTTTTCGGGAAGGTTTTGCTGGCGATGAGATTATCTGGCTCGAACCTATCCATCACGTAGCGCAGATTGTATCCCCCAGAACTACCAACCCACGTATCCGTCTCCTCTTCGTAACTTGCACCAGCTGCTTCTACACCTGCGAACTCCCATTCTCCGCTTTTCTCCGGTCCAACAGGCGTACAATGGACGTTAATATCGTAGTCTGCAACAGGGTTTACGCTCGCCTGTAGATAGACGGTGAGCATATCATCCGTTACATCCCGCACGTCAACGACGTATAGATTGTGCCCCTTCACACGCTTTCCATCTTCAATCGGAATCCGGTTTTGGTTGTGGATATATTCTTCATTATCGAAATTCGTGGGAATTCTTTCTTCGCTCTCTTTTGTGTCGTTTTCTTCTTCTTCTCCTTCCACATCCTCTTCGAGAATGCCCATACAGCCAGCCAGTCCAGCTGCCGTTCCAGAGCCGAGCAGACCGAGCAGGTTTCGTCTTTCCATACGTAGCATATACTGTCAGCTATCAATAAAGTATTGGATTTTATATTAACTCAGTATGGATTTACAAATACCACGCGCCTATGGGGGTCATCGGCTCTTGGACTTATCTTGGGTAACATATATGGGGCTTATTTAATTTATATAAGATAATGAAATATAGTAATGTAGAAATAGACTGGATTTCACAATGGATTTTGAGTCATATCTGTGATTCAGATGGTTTTGAATCAACAAGTAGTATCGTAGCTGCACTAACAGTGTATGATGGTGTGACAGAGAACAAGGTCCGCCGCAGGCTCCGCCAGCTTCGCGGCGAAGGATTAGTAGTGTGTGAGACCGAGCACCGCGAGAACGTTGCTGACGCTAATTTGTACCAGATGAATCCCAATGCTCTTGATGATTTAGATGGTCTCTCGTCACCACCTGATAGCTCTGATGGCGTTGGTGAGTTAGAGAGCAAAGTCCAAGAGCTACAAGTCGAAAACAACCGGCTTGAATCCGATGTACGTGAACTGCAATCACAACTGCAGTTGCTTCAGGACCATTTTAACAGCCGTGGAAGCGAGAGAATTGGTAGAATTGAAGAGAATCAAGACTATTTGATGGAGCACGCCGAGGTATCTGAGCTGCACCTTTTAGCAGCAGTGGAAATATTTAACGAACACAGTATCGATTTCGATGCATATCTTGATGAAGTGCGTGAGCAGTCTGACGTAGGGCCAAAAGAAGCCTAATAGGAGAACTATTCTTTTTTGTTGATTGGCTTTTTTATTCACTGTCTACCGATATAGCGGTGTGTCTGCTTCCACACGAACACGCATACCCGTCGTCGTCTTGTTCCAATAATATAAGATTATGTGAAATCTCACCCCCATTTGGACAGCGATAGTAGAGTTTTTTCAGAATCCAACCATGACCCAACTGACCGTGTGGGTCACTGCCATCAACCTCGTTGTAGTGGTTCGCACAGAGCTTCCACTCTTGATGTGGATGGCCACGTTGGCTTGCTATTGTTCGAGCAGCAAGCTGATTGCAGCTCTCAGCTTGGCAGATGGGATAAATTGGAAGTATGTCCTGTCCAGAGTTAGTTTGGTCCGTTACCCCATTAACTGTATTCGAGACCCTCTCCAAACACTTGTCACAAAGGTCAACGGTCTCGTTGCCGCTCAAACCCACGTAATTACCTACTGGTGTCCCTGTTTGGATGGTCGAGTTTGTTTCTCTATTGGAGCTACACCAGTTACACCTGTCTTCACCGAGCAAATCGAAATCAAGGTCTGCATATTTGTAGTACGGACCAGCGTCATCAACGATGGTTACTACGCCTAAATGTTCAAGCGCGTGGAGTCTCTCACGTGCTTCTTTGTTGCTGATTCCAACAAAATCGGCAAGAGTCTTTGCTGTGAATTTCTCGCCGAAGTGGAATAACGCAACCGCCATCCGCTCACCAGGTGTCAGTTGTCGGTGGTAGTCGTGTTTAAACATGTGCCTCCCCCCTGAGCATCTCTTTGAGTTCGGCATCGCCGTTGAGCTCTAACTCGACGGTGCCGCCCAGACAGTCGGTTGTACTCATCGCATTTCACCCTCGGGCATATTGACGACAGAGCGTGGGCACCCATCATCGACGTATTCTTTTAGATTCGAAACTCCTCCATCAACCGACACTGCCTCCAAACCGATGATGTCATCATCCGCATAGACAGGGACACGCTGGAAGAAATTCGGACCATCTATACAACAGAACTCCCAGTTGAGGTCTAACTGTGTCCCCTCGACGGTGATTGTCTCGTATTTGGCCACGACCTCGTAAGCAGTCGCATCAGGTATCCAAACGCTCAGCGAGAGTTCGTCTTTGCCACTAAGCTCTGTTTCTACAGCAATTGCAACGGCACCAGCCTCGACAAGTACCTCAACAAGCCTATCTGGAGTCACCGATTCAGAAGGCAACGGAGTCGGGTCTTCGTCGTTCTGGACGAACTCGGTTACCTGCCGAACTCCGTCCTCAACAGTGACCTCTTTCGGTCCATACGACATCCCCTCAGCGTACAGTGGGACTCGGCGATAGAGGTGAGTCTCTCCGGCCAATATACTGCCCAATCGAATTGGGAATGGTCTCCCATCAATTTCAACCGCGTCGAGCTCGCGTAGCGAATCGGCCACGCTAGCCTCATCACCACCAACAGGCACGTGGTAAGTTACTCCGAAGAGCCCACGAGCAAGATGGTCTTCTGAAATCGCTGCAAATACAGCATCAGTATCCTCGATTGCTTCTGTAAATTTCCTCACAGAAACAACATTATTCTCGGACAAGCAGACTGTCTCTCCTTCCTCCTGAGACTCGCAGAATTCAACGAGTCGGTCAATTGCGGTTTCGCTGTCTGGAACAGTACAATAGAAATCGAGAACTGATACATCCTCTTGCTCTTTCGACTGACACTCAATGTACCCAGTGACAACTAACGAACCGTCATGCTGTGATTCGACATACGCACATACGGGACTGTCTTTTGCTTTTGCGCACAGACGAGTGGACCTCTTTTCAACAGTCCATTTGTCTGCGAGTTGATTTCGGGCCATTTCTACTACATCGCTTTTGTTCTTGTCTTCTATCATCAAATCAGCCTTAGGATTTAACAAATATATAGTTTTTGTTTTTATTTTATTAATTTAATAGGGAGTGACAGATTATTTATTCTCCTGTTGAACAAGGACCATCTCCTCTGCGAGGTGGCTCAGAGTGTCATAGAACAATAACCACCTGCTGTCAGTACTATTCATCCTTACGCATACCTACGTAGAATTTGACCCCTTTGAGAGGTTTTGAGAGGATATTACCATCGTGTATAATATTTGTACGAGGAGAAGAGACTCTGGAGCCAACAATATGCGAGACAACAACTCTGCGTTCGACCTAATTTGAGGGATTAGGAACTAACCCCAACTCGACCAAAGAGAACAACCGATTCTTTACTTATTTGCGGAAAGGGCAATATCAGGCATCTCGATATTATGTTTCTTTGCGAGTTTGCGGTACCAGTCTTGTCGGTCAATGATGTCGTACACTGTCCCTCTACTGATTCCTGTTTTATCAACGATGTTCGTTTTTGGCGCATCTGCATCGTTGAGGGCAAGCACCATTAGTGCATCCTCAAATCCGTCCCCTGGGACAAGATGATGTCCATTATTGTCGTGCTCTGTTCCATACCGGGGCCGGCCTTGGTGGTAGCCGTTCTCAACCCGCTCGTTAATTTTCTTCTTGGCCTGCTGGATTTCGCGGCGTTTGGCTACATCGTCCATATAATTACGAATCATCTCGATGAGCCATGACTCGTCGTCTTCTAGCTCAACACACTCGCCGTCTTTGGTCGTCCAGAGTTCGACACCCCACTCGTCTAGGTCGTAGTAGAGCATTGACCGCTCACGCTTATCACGGGAGAGTCGGTCACGGTCCCGGACGACCACGGCGTCTACGTCTTCATCTTTGAGTGTTGCCTGCATCTCAAGATACTCAGGACGGTCTGCGTCAAACCCAGAAGAACGTTGACCGTCGTCATAGATGCGGAGCAGGTCGAACCCCTGGCCGTCGGTGAGCTGGCGAATTTCTCTTTGTTGGTCAGAAATGCTAGTGTCGCTGGTCTGGGACAGCCGACTGTATCCGACCGCGGTTTTTTTACTCATTGTTATCAGCTCGCTCGGTGACACGTAGTTTGAGTGTATTTTGTGATTCTACCTCCCACTCAGCATCGGCTCCCTTGAGGTTCATTGCGTCAGCAAGATTTTTGTTAATTGTTACCACGTATTGTCCGTTGGATTTCTGTTGAATTTTGACCATATCTCTAAGTCACTTCCTACCGTTAATTATACCGTTAAAGCTACTTGTAAACCGGGGGTGTCGAGATATAGAGGTTTCTAACACACTTCGTGGTGATGTCGGAGCTTTTCTTTGTGTCGTTTCCATCTGCCAGAACTGCAGTCCAAAAAATAGAGCTCAGACGCATATAGGTCTATTTTTAATTCTTCCAAATCATCAAGCAGTATCCGATGAGTATTGCGACCGACATCATACACATAGTGAGGCCGTCAATAAGCTCAACAAAGTTTTCTTCAGTTCGGAGGTCAGAGTGTCAAAAATAACTTGCCACACATTGATATGACCTGAGTGTATTACCCAGCGTATGACTCTTCAGCAGATTTCCGCATCTGATATTACGAGCTGGGACTCTTTACAGGACATTGCAGCCACATTCGAGAAACGCGGGCTCAAGTTGAGACCAAACCTTGGAGAAGACCATCAACTCGTCCTCCAACTCTCTGACGAGGAATTCGTCGTTCTCGTCGAGGCCGGACCAGGCGAATCTGCGACCGATTTCAAACCTGAAAACCGCACACGGCACACAAACCTCGTCGCGACGAACGATTTCGAGGACTTCACTTTCCTGACGCGCGTGCGCAGTTGGGAAGGCCAGCAGCACGGTCGTATCAAGCACCAGAAACTCTCCTTTAGCAAGAAACAGTTCCAGTCCGGGAGTGGCGAGAAGAACACCATCTTACAGAAACTGAACTCCATCGAGTACGGCTCGTCGGCAGCCATCTACGACACACTCTACGACACCCGGAAGGTCGTCAAAGAGTTCTACCAACAATTCGAGAGCCTGCGCACCAACCTTGTGCAGGAGGTTTCAGGTATCCCTGACAACCGGGGCGATGCAAAGCAACGGTACGTGCAGATTATTCTCGACCGGATGATTTTCCTCTACTTCATTCAAGAGAAGCGGCTGCTCGACCGAAACCCTGACTACCTCCATGAAGAGCCCGCGAAAGTCGTGGATGAGGGCGACGACCGCTACGAGGAGTTTTACGAGCCGCTGTTCTTCGATTACCTCGCGGAGGATAAACAGAACCCGGACTTCGGTAAACTCCCGTACCTAAACGGTGGTTTGTTCGCGAAGAACCCCGTCGAAGAGGAGTTTGAAGACGCAAAACTGGGCAACACCGCCGAGAAGACGAACGAACTGTTCGACGATATTCTGGACTTCCTTTCCGACTGGAACTGGAATGTTGACGAACGGCTCGACATCGTTGACCCGAAAAACCTCTCCCCAGCGATTCTCGGTCACATCTTCGAGCAGACGGTCAACCAGAAGGAGATGGGCGCATACTACACGCCAGAGGAGATTACCGGCTTCATGGCTCGCCGGACGATTCACCCATACCTCCTCGACGAACTCAACGAGGTTGTTGGCGCGACCTACGAGGAAATCGACGACGTATTTGGCTTCCCAGAGACAGGTGCGAGTGCTGATACGGCGGCCATCGCTGACGGGGGGATGGTCACCCAGCAGGCCGCGACGGAGAACGTAGAGACTGGTCACGTCGAGACGCTGTACCACGACATCCTAAAAGAGGCGCAGATTCTTGACCCCGCTGTCGGGAGTGGCGCGTTCCTTCTGGCGGGACAGGAAATTCTGCTTGACCTCTATATGCAATGCATCGAGTTCTTCCAGCAACTCGAAGCCGAGGGGAAAGGCTGGGAACTGGAGTCACGAACACGGGATGAGTTGGAGACCATCGCGTCGGGGGGAGGGAACGCATCGCTGTTTGCGAAGCGGACTATCATCCTGAATAACCTATATGGGGTGGACATCGACGAAGGTGCGGTCGAAATATGTAAACTCCGGCTGTGGCTCTCGATGGTTGCGGACATTGAGGATGAGCCCGGCGAGGTTGAACCGCTCCCCAACATTGATTTCAATATCCGACAGGGCAACTCACTCATCGGATTCACAGATGTCCAAGAGATTGCTACTGATAAAGGAGATGCTTCCCTCTCGAACTTTGGTGGCGGTGTTGGTGAAAGTGTTCAGGAGATGTATGAGGAGGTAATTACAGCGGTTAAACGCCATAAAAATGCAGATACATCACAAGAAGCTACAAATGCAAGGAGATTGGCCGAAACGCGAATTGACGAGTATAGTGATTCCCTAGATGAAAAAATCCTCCAAAGGTTCGAAGATGCAGGTGTAGATGATGTTTCGCTCACGGAAATTAGAGAACATTCACCATTTCATTGGGTCCTTGAGTTCGCTTCGGTCTATGCAGATGGAGGATTTGATGTTATCGTCGGAAACCCCCCGTGGGACAAGGTGAAGGTGACAAGAGATGATTACTTCATAAAATATGACCCCGGTTTCCGAAGTCTACCAACTAAACTAAAGGACGACCGTCAAGAGGAACTGCTAGAAAAGGATGAGATTGCAGAGGGATGGGAGGAGTACAAACATCAAGCCGACCGTTTGGGGACCTATTACCGAAGCCAGTTTTCAAAACAGACTGCTCAAGTTAGTGGGCGTACTGTCGCGGGTGACACAGACTTGGCACCTCTGTTCCTAGAGAGGAGTGAAGAAATAGTCGATGACGGCTCATATGTTTCGTTAATCGTCCCGAACATCGTTTTCACAGGCGGGTCATATAAGAATTTGAGACGGAATCTGCTCAAAAAGAATACGCTTGATTCACTCTTCACCTTTGAAAACCGAGGTATCTTCCAACATGTAGATACTCGATACACCTTCACTATATCCACATTCACAGTAGGGAGCAAAACTCAGTCACTTCTCTGTTCCTTCAAACGTGGCGACCTCTCAGTACTCAGGACGCCGGAAGCTAGTGGAATATCGACACCTGCCAAAGTCCTACTCAAGTTTTCACCCGAATCGGGGATGTTTCCTAAGATTCGCTCTAGTGAACATGTTGATATTCTCCAAAAAATCACCCAGCATTCTTCGCTAGAACAAGCGTGGACTGTGAACACATACAGAGAACTTGACCAGACAAATGACTCTGACAGATTCTTTAATGAAGACGGGGAGAACAGGTATCGCTTATATGGGGGCCGGAATATTTTCCAGTTCTCTTACTCGCCGCCATACGCGCAAGAAGTAGATTACTATGGTATTCCTGAAGATGAGGCTCCTGAAAAGAGTGCTAAAACACGAATTAGACAGAAGAATACGAGAGCGCTAAAGAATGCAATCTATGAGCATATTGATGCACCTTCCTCCAAATCGAAGAAAAAAGCCGTCAACGAATATCTAGACGGAATAAGAGGTGAAGGTCTGAGTGAGAGTGACGTATTATTAGACTGTACTGAATACCGTCTTGCCTATCGTGATATTGCGCGACCAACGGATGAACGTACGACAATTGCTGCAGTCCTACCGAAAGGAGTTGCAACCTATACAAACCTGACCACAATTCGGCCGTATTCTATCGAACCCGATAAAGCATCTATGTCGGAGGTACCTCTGCATGGTGTGTATAAGAAGAAGTACTCCAATTGGGAATTATTTGCACTTCTAGGTCTCCTCAACAGTCTTCCGTTTGATTTCTTAATCGGTGAGAAGACAGATAAGCGAATTGCTACATACAGTATTCTTGAGTCACAAGTTCCGAAATTAGACCATGGGGGCGAATGGTTCGAATATATTGCCTATAGAGCGGCCCGACTGAATTGTTACGGGGATGAGTTTAGGGAAATGAGGGAGAGGCTAGGTGATATTGAACCCGCGACAGACAAGAAAGAGCGGAGTAGAATACAGGCCGAAATTGACGCTGCTGCTCTCCATGTATATGGCTTGGACTATGATGATGCAAAGTTCATTCTGGAGGACTTCCATCGGGTACAAAACCCGCGTGTAATGACCGACGCATACTTCGAGACTGTTGAGGAGAAGTACTTAGAGTTATCAGACCAGCATTCAATCCAGTAATTGTCTGAGTTCCTCATTAAACGACTCAAGTGCTTTCTTTGCATCAAGGGGGTCTGGATTTCCAGTGTAAATGTAGGAGCCAGTTCGGTAGAGGGTGAAAAGACCGCGATATTCCTTCTTACGGTAATTTAGTCCCGGACTCAGGGTTGGGTCATACTCTACGTCTTCGTGAAGGTCCAATGCGACCGCCTCTAGGTTAACCTCCTGACCAATATTCCCATTATATACTAAATTTCGCACGTCAGGCTCTTCTATAACGACCTTCAGACCTAGATGCTCTTCTAATATATCTACTAATTCATTATACGCTTCCTTAATCTGGTCAACATTTTCCCCTCCAGTAAGATGGTATGTTCCAGTCCGAAACAGCATAACTGTTACCGAAGTATCAGGTAGTTCAAAATGTAGTCCCGGGGCTTCCTCTGGCTCGTATGATGGAGAGAGGTACTTCATATCCTCAAATGCGTTGTGTAAATCGACCTCAATACCGAGGTCGCCTCCAGCAACTACGTTCACTAGGGTATAGTTGACCATACTGAAGACAGACAGCACATAGCAAAAAGAGCCCCGGCATACTTGTGTCTATGTGCCAACAATACCCCAACAGACTAACTGTGCTTGGACATCACTCTCCCGGACGAGTGTATCCTGATATTCAGTAGATGCCTCAATATTCTCTTCCAGAAATGATTCGAGTGTTTTGAGGAATTCGGCAGGCGGCCAATCTGGGAACAAGTCGTACTCATCGTGGTGACGGAAGGTATCGCGAAGAATTCGGTCTTCGTCGGTATTCGCAAGTTTGAACTCACCAAGCCGACTGTGGAGGTCGTCGGTCCACTCATCAATCGTGTCGTGGTCTTCATGCGAGCAGGGGTCGTCCCCAAAGTTAGGCTGGAGGTAGTGAGCGAGGAAGTCCAGAATCGTCTCTTGTTCCTTCGAGAACGAATCGCCCTGCTTGAACGCTCCCTCAACCTGCCCTTCACGTATCGCTTCAAGCCGGTCGTTAAGCACTTCCTCAATCTCCTTTCGGTTCGCCAGTACATTGTCGATGTTCCCCAAGACCGGCTCACCCTTGACAGATGGGCTGATTGAAAGCGTCTGGATAGACCGCTCTTTCACGTCGTCACCAAACGGCTTGTAGTAGAATGCCCGACGTACGCGCCCGAGTGGAGCGTTCTCCTCCTCACTGTTGAACCAGAGATGTGCTAGCCCGAATACACCTGGACGCGGCCCCTTGTCATGGTTGATGGTATTCGTAAAGAGCAATTCCCGCTCGTCCGGTGAGTCGTTGAAGAATTCCTCTGCATACTCGAAGTCGTCAGCTGTGAGCCCGTACTCTTCATTCAACTCCTGCTTTAGCAGGAATCGGTCGTACGCCGCCTCTTCGTTGCTTCCAGCATTTCGGAGGAGCGGGTTCTTGCTCGTATCGTCGAGTTCGTTTACGTCCTCGACTTCACGCGACCGGCGCAATGAGTCCTCAATTTCATCGACTTCCAGTTCTCCGATGGTCTTCTGGGTATCGACGCCCGCTTTTTCCAGAATCTGGTCCTCGTTCGGGTCAAGGATGTTATTCTCCTTGCCGACGATGAGTGCGATGTCATTGATTTTCGCCTGCAACCGTTTCAGCAACTTGATGGCCGCCTCAATGTCGCCGTCAGGATAGAAGTTGTGGACATGTTTCTCCGCCGTACTCCCGATGCGGTCGATACGACCGACGCGCTGGACGATGCGCATCGGGTTCCACGGGAGGTCGTAGTTAACCACGACATGAACATCCTGCAAGTTCACCCCTTCGCTCAGCGTGTCAGTCGCGACGACGTACTGGAGTTCGGTTTCATCTGATTCTGCGAGCGTACTTTGGTATCCAGATGCCTGCGGCGCGAATCGCTGGATAATATCCTGCTTGTTCTCGTCGCCGCCCTTCACGACCGCACTGTTTGCCGCCGTCAGCGGAGAGTTAGGGTTGTCTCGGAGCGTCCGATAGACGTAATCGGCGGTCCCTCGGTACTGCGTGAAAATGAGGACCTTTTGGTCGTGGTTCTGGAGAACCTCTGCGAGCCGGTCGATTTTCGGGTCGCGGAATTCCCGGAGTGAGAAGATTGCCTCGTAGAAGTCACGCGTCGCAGCATCGATTTCCGCCAGGTCACTCCTCGGGTACAGGACAGGGTTCATTTCCTCCTCAGAGACCTCAGGGAGCGTACCAGCATTGTGGTTGTGAAGCCATTGTCGCACCGTGACTGCATGGTCGCTTACGTCTCCAGCATCGCGGGCCACATCTCCGATGAATTGCGTGAGGAAGTATGCGAGTAACGTCAGGTCCTCACGGATGTAGTTTTTCACCTCACCAATTGTCGCGTCTGCCAGTTCATTCTCTACCTTTCCCTCACCTCCGTCGGCACGAACTGAGGTCGAGTCGAAGCCGAACTCTTCAAGCGTCTGTTCGAGGTCTTCGGCAGCGTCCTCTCCCTCAACGAAGTCGTCGATGGTTACAGCGGCCTCACCATTCTGTACGCTACGCAGGAGGTCGATGTCCTCGTCTTCGGGCAGGTCTTCTAGAAAGCCAAGAAGCCGACGCTCGCTCTGGTGTAGGGTCTCGATGGACTGGACAAACGCGTACGTCGACGATTCCAGTCGCTTGAGTAGGTTCAATTTGTATAACGCTTTCAGAGTCCCCCCAGCCTGCGGATTCTTCACTGTGATGTGCGGGAGATGAAGTGCGTCCATCACATCGGGAAGCATCCGATAGATGGGCTGGTAGGCGGGCGGCAGAGAGTACTGTTCCTTGTGAAGTTTTGGTGGCTTGAAACTCATCTCGAAATCTTCGTCAGCCTGAATCTGTTCCTTGACGTGCTTGCGCGTTCGCAGAACCATCACCTCGTTGAGGATGTTCGAGATTTCATTCGAGTGGCGCTGCAACTGCTCAGTGATTTGCTGTTGCTTCTGTTCTGACACTTCCTCCTTCCCGGCGGCAATACGTTTTCTGACTTCTGCGAGTTCGATGTACTCGTCGAACGCGTCAAAGTCGAGTGAGGCCTTGTTACGGAGTTCCTCCGGGCTCGTGAATAGGCTGATAAGATTCTTCAGGTCAGTAGCACTATTGTTGAGGGGCGTCGCGGTCAGCATTATCATCGTTTTCCCGCGTAATTGGCGGAGATTTGCGTGCCGCCGCGTTCCCTTGTAGTCGTCATCGTGAGTTGGGTTCGGACGCCACTTCCCAAAGTTGCGGAAGCGATGGGCCTCGTCAATGAGAAGTACGTCGAATTGGTCACGGAGTTTCTGAACCTCCTCGTAGCCGAGGTTCTGGAACTTGCTAATGCTCATCACATCGAGATGTTTCCCGTCCATCTCCAGTCCGAAATAAGGATTCCCATCCTCGTCAGTACCGTCTTGAAGCAAATCTTCCCACTGGTCGGTCAAGTTCGCAGGGACAATGAGTAGACAGCGGTCACCGTGCTGCCGATAGTCATAGAGCAATTCGCCGCCAATAAATGACTTCCCGAGGCCAACAGAATCGGAAATAATGCAGCCATCGTACTGGGAGAGTTTCTCGCGTGCGCTCTCGTAGCCGAGTTTCTGGAAGTAGTAGAGCGGGCTGTCCCGAGCACTGACGTTACCGTTGAGTTCGTCATACGCGAGGAGCTTGTAGAGTTCGAAGGGTTCGAGATACGTCCCGAGTTCCTCTTCAGTGGTACTATCTGACTCCTTTTCTTTCTCCTGTTTTTCCTTCCATTCTTTGTACTGGTCGCTATTCTCAATAATGTGAAGGATTTCTTCACTGAATACCTCAGCGTTCGCCCACTGGTTGTCATACCAGTCCTCAAAGGCTTGCGTTTGATAACGGTCTTGGCTGGTGAGATTAAGTTCAATATTGTTTCGGTGACCGCTAGCCGAGAAGTTCGAAGAGCCGACGATAGTGGCACAGGCACGTTTATCTACCTCGCCATCAGAAGCCGGTTCCTCTCCGTCGTCAAGCGGGGCACGGAACGCAGCCCCCTTCGCGTGGAAGTAACCGTTTTCCGGGCTTCGAACACGGACCTCAACGATTCCCTCCGCGACAAACTCTCGAAGCCGATTGAGTCGTCCGAGTTGCGCATTGTTTAGACTCTTGATGTCATCCTTCAATTCCTGTTTGAAGGCTTCTCGAAGATTCTGCCCCTCCTCAATTTCATCGGCAGTCTGTTGATTGGTCTGACGACCCATGAGAATGCGAAGCGGTGCATGACTGAGTTCGTCGGGCTCGGCCAGATTACCCAAGTCCTCCTTGTAGAGGTCGAAGCCGGAGAGATAGAAGTAGCCAGTCGCGATTCGTGCCTCTTCGATTTGCGGAATGATTTTTTTGTAGACTTCTTCGAGATTTTTATCCGTGTTATCGACAAGTGGGGGAACGGAGAGCATTCTGGATACTGGGAATTCTCATTAAATCAACTTAGTCTTTCGCAGCAGTATCTGTGGATTCACGATTGAACTAAACTCGTCATAGGTATGGTACTCAAACAAGGAAGATACTGATGGGTAGATTTGCTGAGGGTTACCGTGTACGTGTGGACGTTCCCGATAAAACCTACCCAGACTACGAAAGATTTCATGGCCGATGCAGAGAGGTTATTGAAGTACTGGAAGATGCTGCCAGCGACTTGACTGGAGACGAACGTAATGATGTACTCTACCGCGTGAAATTCGATGATGAAACAGTGATAATCGGGAAACGGCTGGGAAGATGCTGATGACGTACGATGAGGTGGCTGGTCTTGACCATTACAAGTACATGGAGACGGGTGTGGTGTACCTCTCATTACACACTGTGGGTGAGTAGAGAACGTTTCTTTACCTAGTGTTACATCGTAGCGTGGCTTTCTCTCGTTCTTGCGTGTGGCTCGTCCGTGTGAGCGAGACCGAATTTCTTGACGAAACTCTCCCGGAATAGACTATTTGACGACCGGCGTCGGAGGAAGCTCATCCAAGAAGCACTCGACGAATACTACGGCTGAGATGGAGTCTTGGCATTTTCCATGTGGTTATTTAATGGTTGAGTGATGAATTTTTAGAACGAATGGAGGTGAGCCTCAATAATGCGTTCCGATATGGACTTTCTGAATGTCGGTGATAGAGAGTTCGATACTCTCGAAGAGGTCACCTTCCACATCCGCCAGAACGTAAATGTCACTAACTTCGATGGCGACTTGAGCGTTATCGGCTCGGTTTGTGACTTCGACTCCACAGATGAATTCGTCCACTCGCTGGAGTCACACTTTTCCTTGGAACGGCAGAACGGCAATCTTCTGTTATTGAACGCCAAGGAATTCGATGTTCCCTACTATGTCTTCCTTAGCAACGAGTTCCCAATTTTCTTCACCACTGGACGAAAGACTCGCGACTTTCCAGAGACGATTAACGCTTATTTTAAGGGCGAGCAAAATATCGGTCGGCTTTGGATTAGCAAGCGTGAGATGGAGAATCTCCGTCAACGCGTCGTAAACAAACACCCTGACGTTATCATCCCGTATTTCACCGCGACCCGGAGCCGCCATTCTGAGGTAGAGGCGAACCGCCGCCCGCGTTTTGAACGGACCTTCCAGTACTACGCGAAAGACGGCTTGGATACATTCAACGAGCTAAAATACGAGTATGGGGTGTTGCCGACGAATATCAAATTCCAGAAAACGAATGAGTTCAAGTTCCGGGTGACGACTCGGGGAGTATTCACCATAAACAACGGGGGGCTCGAACAAGTTCTAACAGTTATCGAGGATTCTATCGAGCGTCTGCGTGAGGTCAAGAAGGCCATCGACACCTCCGGGTTCTCTACTCGAACAAATAAGTACACACAGAGTGGCGGGATGGCTCAGAGTCGTCCGTGGGCTGTCGAACTCAGCCACGAGCTTACAGACGAAGACGTGCAACAATTTGAGGGGGAAGTATTGCAAGAGGATTGGGAATTTGACCTATCCGAGTTGGATGTCCGAGCCGGTGACGACCGCTATCACTTTAGTGCGGAACTTATTGATGAACGGACGTTGGGGAAGACAATTCTCCGTTCGAACGAGAACTCCATTCGAATCTATCCTCGTGAGGATACAGGTATTGACCAGTCAATTCGAGTTTTTGAATTCATCAACGACCAAATCGACCCCAAATCGATAGCTAGAAAGGTTGCATGACAAGGCGATGGGCCGACGATAAGGTCGAGAGCATTCGGTCCGACCTACCGCCAGACGACCTTACCCGATTCAACACGCTGTACGAGGACGCACTGGATAGTACATCGGAGGAGGAAGTCCGTGACGACCTGGAAACGGGCTACCAAGAGTCAGAAGACCATCTTGAACTCGTCACAGCTGTTGCATCAGGATTCCACCAGACCCCAATAGCCGATGGGTATTCAAGCGGGTACGAGTTCGCCATTACCGAACCGCTGGAGGAACTCAATCATACTGAAGACGAAGAGGTCACGAACGGTGATGTACTCCTCGTCCGCGAGACTGAAGACAACGATGACGACGAGATATACCTCTGTATCGTCGAGTGTAAGGCCGGGAGCGAGGCAAGTGGACGCTGGATTTCAAAGCTCCAAGGTATCCGTGACGTAATGGATACAGAAGAGTACAGGCAGAGGCTCAAATCCCAAATTGGATTCGAGGATACGGAGATTAAATACACCCAGTGTGTCCTTCTCGGGATGATAATCCCCATTCACTCGATGAACTACGAGAAGCTGTCGGAGGATATGGACCTCCCTGACGACTTCGCGTTTTGGGGGTACGATGGCCGCGAACAGGGGATGGTCCACGTTGAAGGCGAAGTTCGTGATAAGCCTCTTGCAGGCGTAATCAAGGACTCCATCGATGCGGGGAAAGTAGAGAACCCGCTCGAATTCACGTACGGCGACCATCCTCTCACCCAAATGAAGGTGCTTACTGAAGACATTATTAAAGAAAAGAAGCAGGAAGGGGACGAACATCCGTTTGAGTTCGAGCGGAGTGAATTCCGTGAACGCTTTGATAGGCACCTAGAGGTCGGATTCTCTGGAGACCGGCGCGAAAAACTCGTGGATGAACGTGTGGAACGCATTCTCGATGTCGGACTGAAAATCGATATATTCGTGGATAACGACCTGAATTCGGAACGTGATTACCGAATTTACTTCAGGGGGAGTAAATACCACGTCGCGAAATCCTCGGCCGAACAAAAGTACTTTGACGAGATGTCGGTGGAGCGAAAGAAGGAGCGCGCGTTGGAGCAGGCTTGCGAGGAGTTCACGCGCGAGCAAACTCGGTTGGATGATGACTGGAGGACTTTCGACGGTCAAATATACGGAACCAGCGAGTAGCGGTTGCACTTTACCCGAACTCTCTCGCCGTCAATTAGAATCCAGTGTTTGAGGTTTCGGATGGCAGCGTCCACGTTCTCTGGGCTGTAAGAGTGGATTCGAACAGGCTGTCAAGACAGAGGCGGCCGTCGGAGGAGTTGCACCACCTGCGGTCGGGTTTCGTTGCCGTTGTGTACGACTGGCTCGTAGATTTCAATATACGTGTGTCCATTATTCTATATCTGCAAAGGTATGTCGGAGAATCGGTCCTTCGACGACAGCAGAATTGTGCTACTTTTGAATCTGTAGCTGTATCAGGGTGACCCATTTGATACTCTCAGACGCCATTTCTGGGTCTACCAGTGCTGTTACTGAGCCTTGATGGTGGTCCGCCAGCCCAACTGTGGGCTCGCCTGTCTCAGCGTTACAGAGTAATTTGAGACGACACATCCCGGTATCGACCTTCCAAACTGTAACCCAGTTGCCGGACTGACGATTTGACGTTCTAGTCGCCCAATCTCGCCTCTGTTCTGCATTCCATTCTGACAGGATGTTAGCCAGCCGTTTCAAGTCCTGTGACCTCCTTCTCAGGTTTGGGTCATCTTCGTACTCAATAACAGAGCCGTTACGTATTTTCCTCAAGAGGACTCGAAGGCGACCCATTCCATCGACTGCTAACCCTATCTCGCTCCTTGTTCGGCCGCTATCGTAGAGTGGGGCACTGAATATAGTCTGTTCTCCCCCCTTGCCTGAATAGGTGTTGTACAGGCTTATTGCCCAGAGTGTTGAATGCTGGGGCGTAAACAACTCATCTGGGAACGGGATAGTTCGCTTTACTGATGGGTGGTGGGGTAGTCGTAGCCACTTGATGATGTTGTGATACCCGGACCACTCGTCTGGAGGCGGTATCTGCGCCGCCCACCACTTCGAGAGGTCACCAGCTCCGAGGTTAACGTTGTGGTCGTCGAAATGCGTAGAATTGAGCCATAGAACACTGTACTCGTTCGAGCGAAACGTCGCTTGGACGGCTTCTTTATCCTTCGTATGGTGTTTATATTGGACCTCAATTGCAATCCCGTCTCCGAGTGATTCATGATGATGGTCGAACTCGACCAGAACGTCTGTACGCCGGTCTCCAATTGGAGTTTCAATCGAGACGGTCGAATTGGAGAACGTCGCCTCGGCTTTTGAGGCGGCGATAGATTTCAGTCGTTTGTGTTCCGCTGATTCACCGCTACCTGTTCCTGAACAACCGCCTGGTGGTTGCGTCGGATGTATAAAATGGCGAGCCACAAATGACCCTTTTCGACGGTGAGACTCCCGAATTGCGAGTTGGTTTCCGCATCCAGGGCACTCTGGAGAATCACTATTATTTGCTTCGTGTGGAGTACAGAGTTCCCCGTCGATTCGCGCGGTGAACGGCATATGTTGATGGACTCCTGAGCGGACTATTTGCTTGTGTTCAATACGTCTGAGTAATCCATACCCCAGAGAGGGTCTCGGGACATCTGTCGGAGGATGTGTCTCAACGAGGGCACAATCGTCTCCAGCTGCGGGTCAGGGATGTGGGGGATGAGTTCGGTAAAATCGTGGTCCATTCTCCCAGTGAGATGCGCCCGATAGAAAGTGAGGCCTTCCCATACGGCGTCGTGTCCGTATTCGTCGAGGAAGTCCGCTACATCGTCATTGACGTATGCTTGTCCCACTAACCCAATCAGCGGAGGATTGACGATTGCGTCATCCTCGTTCATTTCGTCGACAATTTTGCCTTCAGCCTCAAGAAAACCGGCTCTATACCCTTTTGATTGGGAGTTTGAGGCTATTTCTACTGCGCCAATGTCGACGAGTTCCTCGATGTCGTTGTACAGTGTCGACTGCGGGACCTCTAGGTATTCTTCTAATTTGGGGACGCTTAGCCCATCCCCGAGAAACGGATTGTCGCCCTCTTCGACGATGTTCCCCTCTACGTAGAGGGTGTACCAGATATGAGCAAGTCGGGGTTGATTAAGAAGTTGGCCGATAGCGGCTAACTCGTCCGCAGTCGTCCCAAGTGTATCCAACTTCTCATCACCTATATCATACATACTCATCAGTTTCCATAGAACATAAAAAGTCTCTTCGGTTAAATTAGTACTTAAATGTGTTTATTCCTCTGACTCTCTAAGTTCCACGATACGTAGCTCGCTACCCATTCGAGAGCGAAGAACATTACAAGGCCAAGGATTACAGCAGAGAAATAACAAGTGATGGAGACTTCAGACTCAGCACGCATGGTATTGATTCTGGTTCGAATGGTGAATATGCATCGATAGATTGACGTTATACGATAGAAATCTTTGAGTGGTGCGTTGAAGCCTCGGACACTCACGCACCATTTTCAGTACTTACTCCGTAGGTTCTTCACGTAGATGTCTCAAGAATTGCAAAAGCTCCTCGATTCGCCCTTCATCCTCGTCATCCACGGCTAACAGACCTTCGTCTCTTGCCCGTACGAATAGATAACTCACTGTCCGCTCCCACTCCATCAGATTACGAGCTACAGTGTCCCTGTCGTGGAGATACACGAAAAACTCAGCATCGCAATCATGGCACTCTAGGAGCTGTCCGTCACTGACTACACCATCATCACTCAACGGAGTCGTCTCACCGCACTCTCGACATTCGAATTCAGTCATCATTCATGACCACGCGATAGTGCTCGTCCAAATCTTGTTGTGACCAAATTTCAAACGATTCAGGAACCTTTGATAATCCGATAGCGTACTGAAACTCCTGTGAATCCAAATCTAAGAACCGTCGCTTGATGACTCTCTGACGTGGATTATCTTCGGTCCAGCCGTCATCCATTATTGTGATTAGTCGGTCGTCAAGCTCATACTCGGGTTCTCTATCGAGATTCATTCATCTCACTCTCTCCTGTAACTGTCTACTTGGCGCTCAACCTGCTCATGGAACTCATCATCATCAAGACCGCCAAAATCGTCGCTCACGTGGTCCAGCATCTCCTTCCATTCACTGATTTCTTTGAGACAATACTCTCTCGGCGTCATGCCTGCCTTACGCGCGTTACGCTCGACCTCATCTTGTGACATGAACATGACCATATCGACAAGAAACGCAGCAATTAGCTCTTTGGTCTCATTTTCATTAAATGGACTCGAAAATATAGCGTCATACCCTACCTTTTGCGTCTATATTTAACGGACAGTATAGGGTATCCCCATACCAGAACTGGGAAGAGTAGCTCCTTATCGCGCGTCTGTGGGTGCAGTTATGTATTCTATCTATAACGCCAAATGAATTTATGTACTGACTATTCACTACGTGATTGAATCAGAATCGCAAGAAAGCAGTTCGGTTATGTTAGTAAGAACAACGCTATTCTGTCGGGTCGTACGTATAATCAGGGTGGCAACGGTCGAACGCATCCCTGAGTTCAATATCCCTGAATCGCAAATAATATTTAGTCGATTCTAGACTCTCGTGCCCCATTACTCGTCGCAATCGTTCGATGTCCATCGGTGGTGTTCCTGTTCGTTCCACTCCTCGAACAGAGTGAACGGCAAATGAATGACGTAATGTTTTAGCTGTGATACGATTATTAACTGTATCATCAGCTCGTTGAATCCCGTCCTCTTGGATTCCAGCATTCTCAGCAGCTAATTTGACTATTTTATTTACTTGTCGAGCTTGTATTGAGGGCGTATTATATCCGACTATCAGATTATCAGACTCTGAGGCATGCGAATATGCATCTCGGCCACCTTTGTCGAGCCACTCCCTCATATGGGTTCGCATGGAACGTGAATAATAGACTGGTCTAAGATATAGTTCGTGGTCTGGGTCATCTATCTTCCTCGTACGAATTCTAACAAGGCGGTTTTCAGGTTCATGGTTAATTAGTTTCGCATTCGCTAATTCATGGGGTCTACAACCGAAATTCCAAAGGCAGCGGATTACCATCTCATTTTTGAAATTTTTTGCCCCATCAATTAATTTTTCAATGAGTTCCAATTTAATCCAGTTAACATCGTTACGATGCAATTGTTTTCGGGCCTCACTGCCAGCATCCAGCCACTGGAGAAGATAGTCGTCCTCGAACTTTTTATTATTTGCATCGATATATCCGATGCCATCTGTATCATATTTCCGCGTGTCAATGTGATACCGATTTAAATACGTGCGGACATCGTAGAATCGACCTTGTATTGTTGAATGTGCTAACCCTGCATCTGTTTCCAGCCACTGCGAAAATTTCCGTAATACTTCGTGGCCGCAGTTTTCAGGTGTGTTTAAGTACGGGTATAATCCATCCAACCATGTCTCGAAATTTTTGATGACATCCTCATCAGCCACCCCCATGTAATCGATTAAGAACTGGTCAAACTGCTCTAAAGCTATCCGCTTCCGTTTGATATTACCGTCACTTCTTCGACTTTGCAAGTCTCTGAGCCAGTTTTCACCGCGAGGGAAGTTTAGCTCTGTCTCCAGTTCATATATGCGTCCTGAAACATTACTCATAGGTCATCACTCTGTGGGCTCGGAATATCTTCAATGGAATCCACATCTCCGAAGATTCGTTTGATTTCTGAAGCAACAGCGTGCTCGACTTCAGCTGCTATAATATCTATATCAGTTTCTTCTAACTGGTCGATTTTGACCGAATCAAGCTTCGACTCCGTACGTTTGTCGCGCTCTTCCATCGTATCTAATCTATTCAGGATACGTTGTCCTTCTGCCTGAGTTTGAGAGAAATAAAAATACCGAACAGCGTTACGAATTAGTGCTCCGCGAGATTCAAAACCGAGTTCATCAGTATATTCATCCCATTTATCTCGCTTATCTTCATCCACCCAGACAGTGATTTGTACGCGTTCATTTTCATCATCTGCATCAGTCATACTTCCTGAATTCACCAGCTGTCTTTAAAATTGTATGGTATCACGCTACCACCATCTATCAAAGTCTTTCCCGTCGACACGCACGTCCACAGGATCTACCGGCGCATGGGAATCGCACCCGCCGACGCTGACCACGAAGCGGTCCGAACGGTACTGGAACGTGACGTCCCGGCGGACAAATGCGGGTTCGGCCACACTGCGACGATCCAGTTCGGCCGGGAGTTTTGTTCCGCACGCAAGCCCGCCTGTCTTGACGACCCCGAGGCCTGCCCGATGGCTGATCTCTGTGAGCAGGTCGGCGTCTACCCCGAAAGTGGCGAAGTCGTCGATCCGGTCGACGCGCAGTGATCGGCACTGGACCCACGGCACGGGATGGCGACCGCTGGATCGGTGATCCTCCGCGGCCGGTTGAGCGTTTGTTGGCACGGTGGGCAATCTCTACCAGTATTCGTGCTAACTACGCTCTCTGCTCTCCTGACGCATAACTACAGTCGTCGAAGTGTATCACTTCGAAAGTTGAAGTATAGCCGGAAACAGCCCTGATCATCAGTGAACTCCGAAACCGGTTTATCGCTTGCTAACTGGGTAGTCAGTCGGGATGAGCGACACGTCAGACGAGTCAGAGGCCGCGTCGGATTCGCGTGATGAGATCATGGATGCGACGTATCGCGCGCTCTGCGAGCACGGCCACGCCGACCTCACGATGCAACATATCGCCGACGAGGCGGGAAAGAGCACGGCACTGTTGCATTACCACTTCGACACGAAAGAGGAGCTACTTGCGGCGTTTATCGACCACCTGATTACCGAGTTCGAATCGACGGTCGCACCCGACGAGAACGACTCTGCCACCGAACGGCTTCGGGAGTTTCTGGATCTCTGGGTCCTAGAGCCCGAAGAGGATGACCGCACAGCGCTTCATCTCGCCCTACTCGAACTGCGCTCACGCGGCCCGTTCAACGAAACCTACCGCGAAGAGCTCGCCCGAAGCGACGAAGTACTGCGGAGGATCGTCGTCGAAATCATCCGAGATGGGATCGAACAGGGCGTCTTTCGGGACGTCGAACCGGAGGGAACTGCGCGGCTGATCGTCGCCACGCTCGACGGTGCGCGGACACGCCAGATAACGCTCGACGATCCGGCGTACTCCCAGCGGGTCCGCAAACAGTTAGAGGACCAGCTCGTCGAGGGGTTGCTCGTCAGCGACGATGCAACCCGTCGATAGAACGTGCGAAAGCGGGCGGACGGCCATCGGAGGCCAGTCACACACCGGAAGCCAGCCATCCCCCCGCTCCGCCCGGTGAAGTGGAACACCGGATGACGACCGTGCGTGCTGAAAGCACGCGTCCGAACGTCGCTCACAGACACACTAAACGGCTTCCCCTATACTGACTATATGTATCATTTTGGGATTTAACACTGGCTGGATGGCCACTTCTGAACTCACTCTCCTGCGAGCAGCGTCGATACTCGTGCGTTTTCCTTGAGGTAGATTCCCGCTCCACCGACCGACAGCGGCACCAATGAGAGCGACTCGACGTGCAGCGTCGGATGCAATGCGCCGCGGGCCCGGAGTTCGTCCCGAATCTGCAAAACTGCACGTTCGTCAATATCCAGACGCTCGTTGTACTCGATCAGATACTGCCCGGCGTCGAGATGCCACCACTGATACTCGTCATCGTCGTTGCGCCAGGTCCGGTCGTGGGCGACGAGTTCGGCCGCCTCTAGCTCGCCCCCGCCGAAATCGACCCGTCCCGGTGCTTCGATCTCGTACACCTCGGTGACAGTCAGATCGACCCTGTCATCGTGTTGCTGTGTCGGTTGATGCACGATTCCGTCCATCGCGTCGAGGAGTTCGCTAACAGTGGGCATCGGCAGTGATGTCGACGCGCCGGTGCAAAAAGTCCCGGTACTGACGATATCAACGTTTACATAGCTTCCTTCTGTGCTCGCCGTATGGACGTTCGAACCGCCTTCTTCGCCCTCCTGGTCGCTGTCCTCGGGATTATCGGGTTCCTGCTCGTCGACCCGTTCCTCCAGTACGTGCTCGCCGCTGGACTGCTCGCGTTCGTGCTCTTTCCGCTCCACGAGCGACTCAGCGAGCGGATCGGTCCGCGTCCGTCCGCGGCCGTCCTCACGGCAGTCGCGTTCGTCACGGCCATTGTGCCGCTCCTCGTACTGACACTGATCCTGCTGGACACGACGATAACGTTCCTGGACGACTTGCAGGGCAGTGATCTCTCGGTCTTTCTGGACTCCGTCCGTGGCTTTCTTGTCGACGACCTCGGCGTCGATCCGGGCCACGTCGAGGAGATCGAGGCCGCAGCAATCGAGGAGTTCGAGGACCTGCTCGCCGCCTCGGCCGAGATCCTGTTGACCCAGACGCTTGGCCTGCTCGATACGACGGTTGACGTCGGGTTCGGCGTGTTGATTCTCGCCTTCCTGCTGTATTACCTGCTGGTCGACGGTCCCGACCTTGTCGAGTGGACCCGCGAGGTGACGCCGCTCGACAACGACGTGCAGGACGAACTGTACGACGAGATGTCGGTCGTGACCTGGGCCGTCATCGGTAGCCACTTGCTGGTCGCCGTCGTCGAGGGGATTCTCGGGGGGATCGGTCTCTGGCTCGTCGACGTCCCCAACGCGGCATTCTGGGCGGTCGTCATGGTCATCGCCTCGATCATGCCCGTAGTCGGCGTCTGGCTGGTCTGGGCTCCGATGGTCGTCTATCTCGTCGTCGTCGGTCAACCGGTTGGCGCTGTCATTCTGCTTGTCTACGGCGTCGCGGTCCTCTCGGTGGTGGACAACTACCTCCGCGCGATCTTCGTCGACGCGGGATCGGGCGTCCACCCCGCCATCGTGCTCGTCGGCGTCCTCGGCGGGATCTACCTGCTCGGCATCATGGGTCTGTTCCTCGGCCCGATTCTGCTCGCCCTGTTCAAAGCCGCAGTGACCGTGTTCGATCGAACGCACGGCGTGTCGAGTCCGTCGAGAGAGGACGCGACGGCCGAGACGGGGGACGATGGGCCACCCGAATCGGGCGGCTCCGGGGCCAGCGGCTAGACTCGTTCTTCGAGAAAGTCCCGCGTCAGTTCGTACACCTCGTCGTACATGTCACCGTGAAACGGCACCGCATGATCGCTCGGGAGCGTCTCGAACTCGACGTCGGCTACTGGTGCGAGCGCCTCGGCAAACTGCTCGGACTGTGCGGGCGGAACGACCCCATCGTCGTTCCCGTGGAGCAAGAGCGTGGGCGACATCGAGTCGTCGACTCGGGCCGCGGGCGAGGCCGCCTCGTAACGGTCGGGGACCTCCTCGAAGGAGCCGCCGAGATACTGGGTATTGATCTCGGAGTCCCCGGATGCACCGTCCTCGTCGCCAGCCCGGAAATCGTAGATCCCCGAGTAGCCGACGACCGCCGCGGGCGGAGTGACACCCGCCTCTGCAGCGGTCGCCGCGGCGAGGGCGACCAGATTTGCGCCTGCGGAGTGCCCGATCGCGGCGACACGGTCGGGATCCGCGCCGTACTCTTCTCCCACGGATCGGATCCACTCGATCGCCGCACGGACGTCCGTGAGCGCTGCGGGAAACTGGTGTTCGGGCGCGAGCCTGTACTGCGGTTCGACGGCGAGATAGCCGTCGCTCGCGACGTCGATCGCGTGCCGGGCGAACTCGCCCTTGTCGCCAAAGAGGAACCCGCCCCCACGGACGAGAACGGCTACGGGAAGCGGCCCCTCACGGTCGGCTGGCTCGTAGACGTCGAGCCGGAGCGTCTCGCCCGCCACCTCCCGGAACGGCACATCCGTGTGAACGGTCACCGTCGATTCGGCTGTTGCCATGCGCTCACAGTCGAGCCACGCCAGGAATAAGCCTGCCGGAGAGCGTAGCCACTTGGGACGTTTGAGAGGGCGGCTCGGGAAAGGTCGTCGTCACAAGGGGCTCGGTGGGGGTAACCGTCGTCACTGCCGCCCGTCGGTGGTAGGCCGCGGCGGCGTTTTACGCTTGCGGGTCGCGTCTGGTTCGATCGCTGTACACACTCCCCCGGCTCTGTTGAAACCCTCTGCAACAGACACATGTAGCATGCTGAATCAGAGCGCGAGTCTTGCACGGGTAGTCCACCAAAAAGTCAGTTATTCAGATCGATTGATACAGGGCACGTACTGATCGGCTAATTCTCGCTCTGAACAGGCTCAAATAAGGCACGCATCAAAACCATCCTCCGAGGTTCTGGCAGTTCAGCAGTTTCATAAAAAGCAGCGGGAAGGCATCCAGAGGAGAATTTATAACACCAAAAGGTATTATCATTGAGTATCGTGGGCTGGTTGAAAATGGTGCAAAGGATTGGAGATGACACACTAAAAATTGGAAACTCTAAGGTCAAATTCAAACACCCAATAAAAAAGTATCTCAAAACAAAGGAGACAATCATAGTTCTCCTAGATGTCCCGGTCAACGAGCACAATAACAGGAATGTACTCGGAATAAATCACTCTGGTCATCAACTGTGGGAGATTGAACCGGTTATAGACCCTTCAGAGCGCTCTTCACACTATACGAATATAGTAGAAAGAGAGGGTGAAATTTGGGCACTTAATTGGCGAGGCGACGAATACTGTCTCGCACCCGAAACAGGCGAGGTTCTTAAAAAACAGTTCCGAAGATTTTGACCGGCCATACACACAACTGGGAAATGCAAGAAATATTTGAGTCGATAGGTGAGCGTCATCGTCAGAGGTGCACGGCTACCGAACGGCTGAATCACTGGTAGTGGACTGAAACAAATGATGTTGGTGCCTAGACTCATACCGGCTCATTAAGAGTAAGAACTCAGAACCCAACTCGCCTAAAGATCACGCTGACATCCTCTAACAATGAATAAAGTTATCAACAATAAACAACTATACATAGTTCAACTTCCCAACGATGAAGTTCAAAGCTGTAGCATACGTTGATGAATACGTCATTGATGGAGAGAACACGGGAACCTTCGCCGGGGATGACACACATATTACATACAGTCCGGAAGATGCGTCTACGTGGCCGTCATTTTCGATTCCAACGGACGAAGTTACCAGTATTACGATAAACCGGGATACAACACTCACCCAGAACAGATTCCTCGGCTGGTTCTTTGCGGCTATCACTGCCGTCCTGGTGATATTCACCTATATGATGTCCTTTGCCGGCCAAATAACAAATCCCGAAGTCAATAGTATCACCCTCATCATGGGCTTTTTTATCCTGGGTGGATTCACCACGACGGTTGAATACTTCACACGAGAAAGCCACGATGTTATCGTTGTGAACATCAAGACTGATAACGACGAACACCACGCCGTTCATGGACGAAGAAGCAATAACGAATTCGTCGAAGCATGCAATGAACTCATCACATCCGATCTTGAAACAGTGATTGTTGATAAAAAACTGAAAAGTGGATTCAGCGAACTCGAAACAGCACATCTCGGCGATAACAACCTCTCATCTTGAAATCGTATGCACCAAATACCGGTCATCCGTGTTCGCTCCGAAATGTAGTTCTCTACAACGAGTTAATCACGATGGCGGTCTGTCGAGTGCTCCTGGACCTGTCCGCGCAGGAGCACGATCCATCGGGCCATGCTGCCATCGTCTAACGTATTCCGATCGGGAGAACGCCAGCACTGTTGTCGCCCCCACAACTACAGCATCCAGACGCTGAAAATGCACTTTATATTCAGCAGGTTTTCAAAGATGTCTCATTCCAACCATTTCGACGGAGCCCCTACTCCCATTCCGATTCTCGCGGGTCTTCGTGCCCATCAGTTGGCGGGTCCTGCCACGCTGCTGCAGCGGCGTGCTCCTCGGCGATCGCTTCGATCTCCGCGGCGTCGAGCACCCCCCGCTCGGCGATGACGCCCGCAACGAGATCGCCCGGCGTGACGTCGAACGTGGGGTTCAACACGTCCAGCCCCGCCTCGCCGTCGTACACTGCCCCTGTATCGCCGGATTCGAGATTGACGGCCGACTCGTGGCTAACCTTGTCGCTGGCCGCGACGACGTAGACCGGAACCTCCTCGCGAGCGGCGGCCAGCGCGGCAACGCGCGTCCCGGTCTTGTTGATCACCCGGCCGTCCGGCAGAATCGTGTCCGCGCCGACGAGCACCGCATCGACGTCTTCGGTCGCAAGCACGTGGGCGATCGCGGCGTCGGTGTGGACGGTGACCGGCGCGTCGTGTTCGGCCGCGAGTCGCTCCGCGACGTCGATCCCTTCGCGGGCCGGGCGGGACTCGGCGACGAAGACCCCCGAGAGGGTCGCACTACCGAGCGCGTCCAGCACGGTTCCCGAACGCGAGAGCGTGAGCACGGCGTCGCCCTCGATCAGCTCCGCGGCTGCTGCGGCCGCCTCGGCGTCCGAATCGATCGCGCGGTCGATACCAGCCGTGGCGGCGCGCTGGATTGCGTCGGGTGTCGGGTCGTCCGTGCCATTCCATTCGTCTGCACCCCCCGCGTCGCTTACCGCCCGGTTCACGCGATTGCGGAGCACGGCCATGCTCGGGCGGGCTCTGAGCAGTCGCCGTCCGAGATCGTGGAGTTCATCCGGGTCCCGCTCGCCCTCGGCGGCCAGCAGCGCAGCCCGGTCCCGGAGCACTTCGAGCGCCCGCACCGAGAGAGAGGCAGCGCCGTGCTCGTCGTCCGCCGCGATGGAGCGAACCGTCGGCGCAACGCGCTCGTAGGGGTCCCACGCGCTGGGGGCGGCGTCATCGTCGAGCAGCGTGGTGGGACAGCGCCAGGCGCGCTCCGTGCCGACCGTGGGGCGTTCCGGCAGGTCGAACAGCACCGGCCGTAGCTGGTCATTCCCGATCGGCGCACCGATCCGAACCTGCTGGCTGTCGACGTCGCCCGGGACCAACCCAGCGACCGCCCGATCGGCGTCTTCGCCGTCGACTGTCGGCAACGCCCATCCCTGCTCGCCCTGTTCGACGAGCACGTCCCCATGGTGACGGAGTACTGCGTAGAACGTCGTCATACGCACGAGGAGACGCTCGCCGCCCGAACGTCTTTCGACATGGGAACGGGGGTTTTCAGGGCACCTTCGACAGCGGCCGTGCTTTCCACCATCAGGGGCCTTTTATCGCCACGCTGCCGAGGGGCGACTATGCAGGCGCTCCCGGTGCCCGATCTCCCGGAGATACGGGAAGGTGACGACATCGCCGCGTTAGTCGACGAGCGGATAGACCTGCGACCGTCGGACATCGTCGCGGTCGCGAGCACCGTCGTCTCGAAAGCGACGGGGCGGACTGCCGACCTCGACGATTTTCCGGCGGACGACCGGGCCCGATCGGTTGCACAGCGACTGGAGGACGCGACCGGCGACGAGAAGGACCCGCGGTTCGCACAGGCGGTGCTCGAAGAGAGCGAAGAGCTGCTGATCGAGTCGCCGTTCCTGCTGACCCGGACCCACTTCGGCCACATCACGGTCAACGCGGGGATCGACCGCTCGAACGTGCCCGGCCACGACCTCCTGTTGTTGCCCGAGGACCCATCCGAGCGCGCTGCCGAGATCCGCGCCGGGCTCGACGTCGACGCGCCGGTGCTGGTCACCGACACCTGCGGGCGGCCGTTCCGCCACGGCCAGCGCGGCGTCACGATCGGCTGGGCGGGGATGCCCGCGAGCCGCGACTGGCGCGGCGAACACGACCGGGACGGGCGCGAACTCGGTGTGACGGTCCAGTCGGTCGTCGACGAACTCGCGGCGACGGCGAACCTCGTCGCTGGTGAGGGCGCAGGCGGGACGCCGGTTGTCGTGATCCGCGACTGGGACTTCGGCGAGCACGGCGGAAGCGACGAACTGTTCCGCGATCTCGACGGCGACTTCGTTCAGCAGGCGCTGCGACAGTGGAGCTACGAGGACTAATCTATGCACGGAATCGAACTTACCCCCGAACATCCAGTGGCAGAGATCGTCGACCGCGCGCAGGCGGCCGAGCGAAACGGCTTCGACACGCTGTTTGCGGCGTGTCACTACTTCAACCGCGATCCGTTCGTCACGCTCGACCGGATCGCCGCGGCGACCGACGAGATCCGTGTGGGTCCTGCGGCGGCCAACCCGTACGTCGTCCATCCGGTCCAGCTCGCCTCGCAGGTTGCTACCCTACAGGAGGTCAGCGACGGGCGGGCCGTCTTCGGCATCGGCCCCGGCGACAAATCGACGCTGTCGGGGCTCGGCGTCGAGCGCGACAAGCCGCTCCGGCGTGTGCTCGAATCGTTCAAAGTCGCCCAGGACCTCTGGGCGGGCGAGCGCGTCAGCCACGACGGGACGTTCACTGCGAAAGACGCCGGACTGGAGTACGACGTCGACGGCGAGATCCCCGTCTACGTCGGGGGACAGGGACCGCACATGATCCGGATGAGCGCGAAACACGCCGACGGCCTCCTCTACAATGCCTCCCACCCCGACGACTTCGCGTGGGCGGCAGAACAGGTCGAGAAAGGACTGGCGGACCGGCCCGACGAGCGCGGCGAGTTCGAGTTCGCCGCCTACGCGAGCGTCAGCGTCGACGAGGACGCCGAGGCAGCCCGCGAACTGGCGCGTCAGCCCGTCGCCTTCATCGCCTCGGGCGCGGCCCCACCGGTGCTGGACCGACACGGAATCGACCGCGAGCAGGCTGCTGCGGTCGGCGACGCGATCGAGCGCGGCGACTTCGGCGAGGCCTTTGGCGCTGTCACGCCCGAAATGATCGATGCGTTCTCGGTCGCCGGGACGCCCGAGGACGTCGAAGCACGGATCGGCGAGATCATGGAGTACGCCGACGGCTTCGTCGCCGGGACACCGCTTGGCCCGGATCAGGAGTCAGCTATTGCTCATCTCGGGGCGGCGCTTGACCGACGGACTCCGGAGTAACCAGATCGATCGCGGCACGGACGGTAAGATAGCCAAAGACAAGCACCGAGACGCCGATGATCAACTGACCGACGATCACGAGGATCGCCGAAAGGGGATCGACAGTCAGAGCGGCCTCGAAGTGTTCTGCTGCCGTCCCGAGGTCCCCGACGAACGTCGTCACCGCCAGTGTAGCCAGGAGTTCGTACATGAGTGGCTCTTTGTGGGTCTGGTACTTGTTTGTGTCCGTCCAACCGTCGGCCGCGCGAAAAGATAGGCCTAAATGCCGCGCGCCGTAGCTTCGAACAAGAACCTTCTCCAGGTGGTCACTATGTCGGACTCTACAACATCAACGGACGCCGCCCTTCGGACGCCGATCGTCGCCGTTCTCGGACACGTCGATCACGGGAAAACAAGTGTGCTCGACAAGGTCCGTGGCTCGGCGGTCATCGAGGGCGAAGCGGGGGCGATCACACAACACATCGGCGCGACTGCGGTGCCGCTCGACGTCATCTCCGAAATCGCGGGCGAACTGGTCGATCCGACGGACTTCGATCTGCCCGGCCTGCTGTTTATCGACACGCCGGGCCATCACTCCTTCGCGACGCTGCGTTCACGGGGCGGCGCGCTCGCGGACATCGCGATCCTGGTCGTCGACGTCAACGACGGCTTCCAGCCCCAGACCGAGGAAGCAATCGAGATCCTCAAACGCTCGGAGACTCCCTTCATCGTCGCCGCGAACAAGATCGACACCGTCCCCGGCTGGAACCCGACCGAGGACGCGCCGGTGCAGGCGACCTACGAGAGCCAGAGCGACCGGGTGCGCGGCGACCTCGACGAGAAACTCTACGAGATCATCGGCCAGCTGAGCGATCGGGGCTTCTCGGCGGATCTGTACTGGCGCGTGCAGAACTTCCAGAACAACGTCGGCGTCGTCCCGGTCTCGGCGATGACCGGCGAGGGGATCCCCGACCTGCTGACCGTGATGATGGGCCTCTCCCAGCGCTACATGAAAGAGGCCATGGAGATCGACGTGGCAGGACCGGGCGTCGGCACCGTCCTGGAAGTCAAAGAGGAGAAAGGCTTCGGTACCACCCTCGACGTCGTGCTCTACGACGGCACGGTCAAAGAGGACGACACGATCGTCGTCGGTGGGGCCGACAGCACCATCGTTACCGACGTTCGCGCACTGCTGAAACCGCGACCGCTCTCGGAGATCCGCACCGAGAGTCGCTTCGAGGACGTCGACGAACTGAAGGCCGCAGCGGGGATCAAGATCGCCGCGCCCGAGCTGGACGACGCCATGTCCGGCGCGCCGATGCGGGTCGTCCGCGATCGCGAGATCGACGACGTGGTTAGTGAGGTCGAGGCCGAACTCGCGGATATCGCCGTCGATACCGAGGAACAGGGGATCGTCGTCAAGGCCGATACGCTCGGCAGTCTTGAAGCCATGTCCAACGCGCTCGAAGAGGCCGAGGTTCCGATCGTTCGCGCGGAGGTCGGCGACGTCGCGCCGCGGGATATCTCGGTCGCCTCGACCGCCGAGGATCCGATGCACGAGGCGATCCTCGCCTTCAACGTCGACGTGCTGGCCGACGCCCACACTGCCGCGGAGAACCAGGACGTCCGGATCTTCGAGAGCGACGTCATCTACAGGCTGATCGAGGAGTACGAGGAGTTCGTCGAAGAACGCGAGCAGGCCCAGCAGGAGACGATCCTCGACAAGATTACCCGACCAGCCCGCTTCCAGATTCTGCCCGATCACACGTTCCGGCAGAACGACCCCGCCGTCGTCGGCGTCGAGGTCCTCGCTGGCACCATCCAGAACAACACGAACGTCGCCCTGTTCGACGGCAAGGAGCCAAAACGCATCGGCCAGATGAAAGGGATTCAGGACGCCGGTGAGGACGTCGACGAGGCTCGCAAAGGTGATCGCGTGAGCGTCGCCATCGACGGTCCGACGGTCGGCCGGGGAATCGAGGAAGGCGACGAGCTCTGGACCGAGATCCCCGAAAAACACGCGAAGATCCTCGAACAGGAGCTCCTGGAGGATATCGAACCGGACGAGCGCGATGCCCTGCAGATGTACCTGGACAAGCACCGGCGGCGGGACCCGTTCTGGGGCAAATAATCCCACGGCTGCAGGCCCGTACTGATTGCGGGCAGAACGACGCCACATTGCAGCCACAATGTGTGGACATTGTATATTCTGCAGGGTGGGGAAAAGCCATGCAGTACGTACAATGTGTGGACATTCTATGCGCTGGCAGTGCCAGTGGCTGTCGCTGAAGCAGGCAGGAACAGCTCCCCACCGGATGGGGCGTCAGTCCGCACTATGCAACGGAACCGTCCCACAGTCGGGACAGCCGTTGTGTTTGGTCGTCTGGTAGTGGAGCTTCCGGCCACAACCTGCGCATTCGTAGTGTGCGTTACTCATCAACAGGGGGTATGGAAGAGGTGTACATGAGCGTTACGCTCGGCGGCTCTCTGTCAGGATTGTCGATCAAGGATCAGTCCCAGTGGTCGGGAGCGTAGCCCAGTCGTTCGACGAGGGGTCGGTAAAAGAGCCCGACGAGCATGGCCACGACGAGCCCGATCCAGAACGACAGGCCACCGGGAATCAGCAGTTCGGCGGCCTGAATACTCACGAGAACGAGCAATACGATAGCGAGGAGGTGTGGCAGTTCGTTGCGCCAGTACTCACGGTTCATACGAAGTACGATTCGCCGGAGAGTAAAATGCGGCTCGAAACTCACCGCGCGGTCGGCGTCACGTCGTCCTGTACGGTCTGTTTGACCTGTAGAGCTGCGCTGGCGGCGAGGCCACGGGCGACCTCGAACTCGTCGTCGTCGGTGATGAGCTGCTCGTCCTCGAAGTCATCGCCATCCGGCGTGAAGCCGGCGCTTACCGGGTGGCCGACCGGCGGCTGTACGGCGACGGTCGCGCGTGCGCCACCCGATGCTTGCGAGACGTCGGAGTCGACGACGTACTCGTCCGGGAGGAACGAACGCGTCCGGGCAGCGATCCGGGTGACGTTCTCCCGGAGGATACGCCGCTGGCTCGCGGAGAGTTCGGCGAGATCGGCTGACGCACGTTTTCCGGCCTGCGTGGTGCCCGGAGTTCCGGCGTACGGATTGTTGCCGTTCATGAAAAGTTCTCACCAGTTGTACGGAATCTATTTATAAAAGGGTTCGGGCTACTTCTCGTTTTGCCGCTGTTGTCCGTCCTGCCGCCGCCGTTATGCATTTGTAGTCGGGGGCTCCAGAGTATACTGTTAACACATACCACTATCTGGTGGGGATCGACGGCGGGACATATGAGTCAGCAAAAGACATATCGGACCCCGCCACGGAGACCCAACACGACCCCGCAAACTGGAAAACATGAACGAAGTTCAACTGGAAGTCGCGAAAGCCTACCCCAACGACTCGGGGCGTGGCATCGCTCGTCTCGATCCGGATACGCTGTTGCATCTCAAGCTCAGCCCTGGTGACATCATCGAAATAGAGGGTGCGGACACGACCGCAGCCAAGGTCTGGCGGGCGGACCGGCAGGACTGGAACACCGACACCGTCCGGATCGACGGGTTCACTCGGCAAAACGCCGATGTCGGTATCGGCGAGCGCGTCACGATCAAGAAAGCGGAGGCCCAGAAAGCCGACTCGCTCGTGCTCGCGCCGCCCGAGGAAGCGAGCGTCCAGTTCGGCTCCGACGCCGCCGGAATGGTCAAACGCCAGATCCTCAAACGCCCGGTCGTCGGGCGCGATATCGTCCCCGTGATGTCGAGTACGAACCACCCGTTCATGCGCTCGCCGGGACAGGCAATCCCGCTGATCGCTGTCGAGACCGAGCCCGAAGGCGTCGTGCTCGTCACCGAGGACACCGACGTCGAGTTGCGCGAGGAGCCGATCAGCGGCTTCGAGAAGACGGGTGGCGGCATCACCTACGAGGATATCGGCGGCTTACAGAACGAGATCCAGCGGGTCCGCGAGATGGTCGAGTTGCCGATGAAACACCCGCAGATCTTCAAAAAGCTCGGCATCGAGCCGCCACAGGGCGTCCTGCTGCATGGCCCGCCGGGCACCGGGAAAACCCTGCTTGCGAAAGCCGTCGCCAACGAAACCTCCGCCAGTTTCTTCTCTATCGCCGGACCGGAGATCATCTCGAAATACTACGGGGAGTCCGAACAGCAGCTCCGGGAGATCTTCGAGGATGCGACCGAGGAGTCGCCCTCGATCATCTTCATCGACGAACTCGACTCGATCGCGCCGAAACGCGAGGACGTCACCGGCGAGGTCGAACGCCGCGTCGTCGCCCAGCTACTGACGATGATGGACGGCCTCGAATCTCGTGGACAGGTCATCGTCATCGCGGCGACGAACCGCGTCGACTCGGTCGATCCCGCGCTCCGGCGGCCCGGCCGGTTCGACCGCGAGATCGAGATCGGCGTTCCCGACGAGGTCGGTCGAGAGGAGATCCTCCAGATCCACACCCGCGGGATGCCCCTGTCCGACGACGTGAACCTCGGCCATCTGGCCGACGAGACCCACGGCTTCGTCGGCGCGGACATCGAGAGTTTGACCAAAGAGGCGGCGATGAAGGCGCTTCGACGCTACCTGCCCGAGATCGATCTCGACGAGGAGGATATCCCGCCGAGCCTGATCGACCGGATGATCGTCAAGCGCCAGGACTTCCGCGGCGCATTGAACGAGGTCGAACCCTCCGCGATGCGGGAGGTGCTGGTCGAACTGCCGAAGATCAGCTGGGACGACGTTGGTGGGCTCGACGAGGCCCAGCAACAGATTCAGGAGAGCGTCGAGTGGCCGATGTCCAGCCCGGAGAAGTTCACCCGGATGGGCGTCGAGCCACCCAAGGGCGTCTTGCTCTACGGCCCACCGGGCACGGGCAAGACGCTGATGGCGAAAGCGGTGGCAAACGAGACCAACGCGAACTTCATCAGCGTGCGCGGGCCACAGCTGCTCAGCAAGTGGGTCGGCGAATCCGAGAAGGCGATCCGACAGACCTTCCGCAAGGCGCGGCAGGTCTCGCCGACGATCATCTTCTTCGACGAACTCGACAGTCTCGCGCCCGCCCGCAGCCAGGAGATGGGCTCGAACGTCTCTGAACGGGTCGTCAACCAGCTACTGACCGAACTCGACGGGCTCGAGGAGATGGGCGAGGTGATGGTGATCGGCGCGACCAACCGCCCGGACATGATCGATCCGGCCCTGATCCGCTCGGGCCGGTTCGACCGACTGGTCATGGTGGGACAGCCAACCATCGAGGGGCGCGAGCAGATCCTCAACATCCATACCGGCGACACGCCGCTGGCCGCAGACGTGAGCCTCCGTGAGATCGCCGAGATCACGGATGGCTACGTCGGCAGCGACCTCGAATCGATCGCCCGCGAGGCGGCAATCGAGGCGCTGCGCGAGGACGACGACGCCGAGGCTGTCGAGATGCGTCACTTCCGGCAGGCGCTGGAGGACGTCCGGCCAACGATCACCGAGGACATTCTGGACTACTACGAGCAGATGAAAGACGAGTTCAAGGGCGGCGGGAGCGATCCTCGCGGCCGACAGGGCGGTCGGATCGGCTTCCAGTGACCGCCTAGCCGGGGGAGTTTTAGTATCGTCGTGATAACTGTCGGTCGATGTCCGTAGTCGCGTACGTGGTCGCCAGTTTCGGGCTGTTGATTCTTGGCTCCGCGTTCATGACGCTCGCCAAGACGAACCACACCGAGGAGCTGTATCTGCGTGCGCTGGAATACGGATTCGCACTCGCGTTTCTTGTGTCTGCGATCGGGCTCGTGCTGGTTGCCGCGCTCACGACCTTCTGAGCGATACTCCTCGACCTGCCAAAATCAGCCGGGTATGTTTAAAAACAACCTGATATACAAACCGGGGAATGGGGTTAACTTATCTGGGATGGCCGAGTTGGTACGCGTGTATCGCATGAAACAGATGTCTGAGCGACTGCCGACGAGCCGATCGTTCGTCAGCGACATGAATGGCTCGGTCCCTCTTCGGATCGCACCGTTGCTCATTCTGGGTCTGAGCATCATCGTCCTCGTCATTATGTACGTGACCACGGTGTAACGATGTCGACGAGCAACCACAGCACGACAAGTAATGGCCGAACGCCCCCATCGACCACGGTAGAGTTCCTCGCGTGGGTCGTCTCCCTGCGGTGCTGGGTGCTCACCGCTCTCTCGGCCGGCGCTGTGGCGCTGACGATCGGAGCGATCGGACGCCTGCAGTACGATCTTGTCTTCACCGCGGTCGTCGCAGAGAGCCTGACCGCGCCCGTCGCCCTGCTTGCCGTATTTCTCGCTGGACGAGCGGTCGCCTCGCTCTCGACACAGTGGCGTCGCGACCGGCTGATGCGACAGGGTACATCGGTGCTATCGACCGATGTCAGCCTTCCGGCAGTAATCACCGTCGCCTCGTTCAACATCGTCGGCCTGATCGCCGCCGGTGTCGCGTTGCCGATCATCTACGAGATCAGCGGCCCCTTCTTTTATCTGGCGCTCGGGCTCGCAATCGTGACGGTCCCGATCGGCTACCTGTTGATCGCCTATCAGTTACACGAGTTGATCGCCGCGGATCGATACGATCGTGGCTATCGGGTCATGCCCGCGGCATGGTTCTACGCCGTCTCGATGCCGTGGATCGTTGCCGTCTGGTTCGCACTGACGGACGTGAGCCTCGTCACGATCCCCCTCCCAGCAGCGATCGAAACGACAGTCGGAAGCTACGCTGACGGGATCCCGCTTACCTTCTGGGGTGCGGTCTATGCGGGACTGATCGCGCCGACGCTGCTCGCGTTTCTGTATGCGCTGCGCCGGAGCGCCGAGGCGATACTGCGAACGCTACTGACCTGACCGGAAGGATTAATAACTGCACGTCAGAATGTCGGGTATTAGATCAATGGCTCAGGCATCAGAGGAAAGCGAGGGTGACTTTTCGGTTCGTCCGGAAGATATGTCCCCGGAACAGCTCGCGGCGATCGCGACGTTCGGGGCAATTCTGACGGGCGGCATATTCAGCATAATCGGCCTGCAGATGGGCATGAACCGGCATAGCGCCGCCATCGCGATCACGGCGATGTTGCTAGCCATCCTGCTCGGAACCGTCTTTGCGGTCATGCGGGCCATGGTAATCAGCGCAAAGCGCGACGACGGGAACCCGATGCACGCGCTGACGAACCCGTTGTTTATCGTTCTGTTCTTGCTCGTGGCGATCGGTGTCGCCGTCTTCGTTGGCGTATACACCTGGATCAACGCTGGCGCGCCGCTGTAGACCCTCGCCTCGATATCGTCGGGTCGACGTCAAAACTCGATTGCGGTCTTGATAACGTCGTCGCCGTCCTCGAACGCACGGTGGAGCTCTGAGAGGCCGTAGACGCCGGTGACGAGATCGTCACATAGCCAGTCTGGAAGCGCGTCGAGCGTGTCAACCGCAGCGTCGAAGTGGTCGATATTCGAGTTGACGCTACCGATCAGCGCCTTGTTGTGGAGGACGAACTCCTCGTGGAGTGCGCCGCCGTCGATCTCGAACTCCCACGGGTCAGGGACGCCAAGCAACGCGCCGACGCCATTGGGCGCGAGTGCGTCGATCGTCTGGAACGCGTGGGGTGGGTAGCCCGTCGCCTCGTAAATGAAGTCCATCCCCTCGTGTGCGGCGGGCACTTCGTCGACCGGCGTCTCGCGCGAGTCGACGTAGGTCGCGCCGAGTGTCTCGATGATGTCGATCGTCGGGTCGGGACGGTCACGACGGCCGAGACAGTAGGTTCGATCAAACGGTTCCGTGTGGATCGCCATCGCGAGGGTAAGCAGTCCGAGGCTACCGTTGCCCAGCACCATCGCGCTCTCGGGGTCCCACTCGAAGGCCGATCGGGAGGCGTATGCGTGCTCGAACGCTTTCTCGGAGATACTGATCGGTTCGATCAGAAAGCCAAGCTCCGCCAGTGATTCGGGAACCTCGATCAGGTATTTTCCCGGGGCAGTGAAATACTCCGACATGAATCCGTGCGTACCGATAATCCCACACTCGAAGTACTCGCCGTCAGGAGCCATATCCGGCTGGCCGCGCTCGAAGTACTTGTTCGACTCCCCCGGCGGCCGCCGAACCGTCGGAACGACAATGTCGCCGACGTCGTGATCGGTATCGCCGGGCTCTTCGACGACACCGACCGCCTCGTGCCCGAGCACAAGATGATCTGCACCCTGTGGATAGCCGCCATGAGAGCCGCTGATAACTTCGTGATCGGTTCCGTCGATGCCAACCCGCAACGTCCGGACGAGAGCCTCTCCCTCGCCCGGATCGGGTCTGGGCTTCTCGATTATCGTGGGGTGGTCCTCACCGCGTCGGACCGCTATCGCTTGCATACAGCCAGCGAAGATGGCGAGATGCAAATAATTTCTTTTTTAGGGGGAGTTCCGACAGAGTATCCCCTCGATCAGCGATACGTATCCCGCATCGTCCGCTCCAGCAGGCTGTCCGGCCCCAGCACGATATACACGAGGACGAACGGTTCCGGTGTATCGAGCACCCAGACCGAAAAGGGCGGTTCGGCGGCCTCGGCAGCGCGGGCGACCAGCGGTTCCAGCGGCTTGACGCCGTCCCGGAACTCGCCGAACAGGTCGCGCTCGCCTGCCTGCTCGGCGAACGTGTAGACCACGCCGTTGGGGTCGCTGTCCATGTCCCGCGTGATCTGAGAGTTCATGGCCGCTCCCTCCGCACGCGCCGACTCGAAACACTCCCGTGCAGCCTCGAAGGCTGGTTCGTCGGTGCGGATGAACCGAAACGTCGTGGCAGTGACGACGCTGTACTCGGCCACGACAGGATCGCCGTCTTCCCACACGAGTGTGGCATCGACGAGGTGTCCGACTGCTGGTGCCTCACCCTCGGGAACGGGGACGTAGCTCGGCTCGGCCGACTCGGGATCAAGCAATAGCAGTTCGTCGTCGCTTCGTCCGGGAAGCACGCGAAACCGCCCGTCCGTGGTCTGGTCCATCGGATGGTAGTGACCGCTCCACGGGTATGAGTGTTGAGAATATCGGCCGGGCTGAACACTTATGTCCGATTGGGGACATACTGCGGCCATGAACCGCCGGTCCCTCTCAATCGCAGCGATCGCCCTCCTCGCAGTCGTCTGTCTCGGTATGGTTGCCGCAGTCGCATTTCCGCTCTCGACCGGAGAGCCACAGGGGATGAGCGAGAGCTTCACCCAGCACGCCGACGAGGAGTACCAACTGAGCGGCGAGATCGAGACCGATGGGGATGTCAGTCTCGCAGTCGACGGCGCAGTGGCGGAATCGGGCGAGGGCTACGTCAGGATAGTCGACAACAGTGTCACCGACACACGGTATCAAGACGGGGACGACGAGACTGTCTACCGGCAGTTACTGATCGAGGACGCTGGGCCTGACCAGCCGGGTGCCGACCGGTATATCGAGGACATCGAAGACGATCCCGACGAGCGACTGGTGCGGGAGAACCGGGCCGGTGAAACGACCGAACTCGTCACCGTCGTCGAAGACCCTGATACTGAGATCGGTGACCGTCTCGACGGTGGCGCGAGCGTCGTCACGGAGGTGCTTGGCTTTGCCGAGTACGACTCCGTCGAGACGAGCGATGGGACCCAAACACTCACCCCGACCGACGGCTGGTTCGACGAGTATCGCTCGTACCGGATCGCAGGGAGTAGTGGGGACGTCCGCGTCGACGCCGAAACGAACGCAGTCGAGCAGGCGGACGTGCGCTGGGACGTGACCACCGACGCTGGTTCGTACGCCGAGTATCTGATCGCCGGCGAGACGACGACACAGCGTATCAGCTACGAGTACGAGGGCGGCGACGTGGACGTCGAGACGCCAGAGTGGGTTGACGGAATCGACGCTTGAGAGCGACAAACGGTGGCTATCAACGGAGGACAATAAAAGGATCACTGTTAGGGTTATATTCTATAACGAAAATACATTACCTATGGCGCAAGAGTCAACTAGCCATCAGGAGCTTGGGGGAGTACCAGCGAGGGCTGTCGATCGGCGCACGTTCCTCGCAGCGAGCGCGGGGATTGCAGGCATCGGCATGGCGGGCTGTCTCGGCAACGGCGCGGAGGGCGACGAGATCGCGATCATCTCCAGCGACGCCGGGTTCGACGACAACGCGTTCAACGACATGGCGCTCAGCGGGTTACAGAACGCACAGGAAGAGTACGACTTCGAGATCAACCAGATCGAGGAGACTGACACCACCGCGTTCGGAGACGTACAGGTCGAGGCGGCCGAAACCGAACCGGATCTTATCGTGATGGTCGGGTTCCAGCACACGTCGCCGCTGGAGGATAACGCGCCCGAGTATCCCGATCAGAACTGGATGCTGATCAACGACCCGCTCGACGAGCCAAACGTCGCCTCGTTTACCTGGGCCAACCACGAGATGTCGTATCTCGCAGGCGTGCTCGCCGGGACGATGACGACACACGAACTCGAACACGACGGGAACGAAAACGATCCCGAGAACGCCCACGTCGGCTTTGTCGGCGGTGAGGACGGCTCGTTGATCAACGCCTTCGAGGAGTCCTACATCGCCGGGGCCGAGTGGGTCAACGAGGAGGTCGAGGTCAGCACCGGCTACATCGGCAACTTCAGCGACACGAGCGTGGCAAACGACATCGCCACGTCGCAGTATCAGGACGGTGCGGATATCGTCTACCACGCTGCGGCGGCGGCCGGTGCGGGTGCGATCGAGGCCGCCCAGCAACAGGGGCGCTTCGCTATCGGCGTCGATGCCGATCAGTCCAGAACCCTGCCGGAGTTCCAGGACGTCATCATCGGCTCCGCGGTGAAGTTCATCGACGAGGGGACCGAGGAGGCCGCTCAGGCCACGTACGAGGACGAGTTCGACAGTATCGCCGACGAGCACAACCTGCTCGGACTCGCCGAGGAGGCGGTCGACGCCGTCATCGGACAGGCGTTCGAGGGTGCGCTGCCCGAGGAGGTCGACCAGAACATCGACGAGGCGACGCAGGCGATCATCGACGGCGATATCGAGGTTCCCTGTGAGGCGGACGGCTGCTAGACGCCGCCCTCCAGTACTCTGTATTACATCATGAGTCGGAAGGAGACACGGGAGACTGCCGTTCGTCTGGACGGGATTACGAAACGCTTCGGAGACGTCGTGGCAAACGACGGGGTCGATTTCACACTCGAATCGGGAACAGTCCACGCCTTGCTCGGCGAGAACGGCTCGGGCAAGACGACCCTGATGAGCATCCTCTACGGGCTGTACGATCAGGACGAGGGAGCGATCGCCGTCGACGGCGAGCCCCGGGAGTTCACCAGTCCACGCGACGCGATCGACGCGGGGATCGGAATGATCCACCAGCACTTCCAGCTCATCGAACCGATGACCGTCCTCCAGAACGTGGTGCTCGGACACGAGCCGGTCTCGGGAGGACTCGTCGACGAGGACGATGCCCGTGCGGAGATCGAAGCGCTCTGTAATCGCTACGCGTTCGACGTCGATCAGCATCTCGATACGCCGGTTCAGGATCTCGATATCGGTGTCAAACAGCGGACCGAGATCGTCAAGAGCCTCTATCGCGGCGCAGAGATCCTCGTCTTCGACGAGCCGACAGCGGTGTTGACGCCACAGGAGGTCGACGGGCTGTTCGACCTGATGCGTGAGTTGACCGAACAGGATCGGTCGCTGGTCTTTATCACGCACAAACTCGACGAGGCCATCGAAATCGCGGACGAAATTACGGTGTTGCGCGACGGGAACGCTGTCGGGACCGTCGACGCAGCCGACACCTCGAAAGCGGAGCTGGCGCGGATGATGGTCGGCCGGGAGGTGTTGTTCGACCGAACGGAACGCGAGGCGACGACGGGCACACGCGTTCTCGAAACCGAGGGGCTCCACGTCCAGGGTGACCGGGGTCTGGAACAGGTGACGGATGTCGACATACGGGTCCGGGAGGGCGAGATCCTCGGGATCGCCGGCGTCCAGGGCAACGGTCAGTCCGAACTCGTCGAGGCGCTGACCGGGCTGCGATCCGTCACATCCGGATCAATCCGTTTTGAGGGCGAGGAGATCACGGAGACGGACCGGCGCGAGCGGATCGAGCGCGGGATCGCCTACGTCCCCGAGGACCGCCAGCAGGAAGGGCTGGTACTGGAGTACGATCTGGTTCGCAACGCGTTGCTTGGCAATCAGACAGTCGAGCCGTTCGTCGACGGCTGGTTCGTCGACTGGGACGCCGTCGACGAGCACGCCCACGAGGTCGTGGCGGAGTACGATGTCCAGCCACCGGATCCATCCGTGCGTTCGTCATCGCTCTCGGGTGGCAACCAGCAGAAGTTCGTCGTTGGCCGGGAGATCAACCACGATCCTCGCCTGTTGATCGCATCGCATCCGACTCGCGGCGTCGACATCGGGTCGGTCGAGTTTATCCACAACCGACTGCTGGATCTGCGTGCAGAGGGTATTGCGCTCGTAATCGTCTCCTCGAAACTCGAAGAGATCCAGCAGCTCTCGGACCGGATCGCCGTCCTCTATGAGGGTTCGATCGTCGACATCGTCGACCCGGAGGAAGTAACCGAACAGGAGCTAGGGCTGTTGATGACCGGAACGGAGATCGACCGATCCGGGGTGTCAATCAGACAGCAGTCCGATCTCCCGGGGGAGCCATGAGCGACGCCGATCCCGGTCGTATTCGACCCACGCTCGACGCCGCCGCCGACTGGATGCTCCGGGCGACGCCCATCGAGCGGATCGCGCTGGCGGTCGCCTCGACGATTGCGGCACTGTCGATCGGGCTCGTCGTCGTTACCGCCTCGGGGCACAACCCGCTCCTGTTCATCAACGACATGCTCTATGGGGCGTTCGGGACCGAGCGCAGGCTAACGATCACCCTCCGGGAATCCTCGTACTTCATTCTTGCAGGCGTCGCGGTCGCGGTGGCGTTCCGGGCGGGCGTCTTCAACATCGGTGTACAGGGGCAGTTCATCGTCGGGATGCTGGCGACGACGATGACGATCCTGTGGCTGACACCGTTCCTCCCTGCCAACCGGATCGGCGGGGTCGGGCTCATGTTCGTCGGCATACTGGGTGGCGTACTCGCGGGCGGCGCGTACGGTGCGCTTCCGGGAGTACTCAAGGCCTACGCGGACGCCAACGAGATCATCACGACGATCATGCTGAACTTCATCGCCATCGGCGTGGTGTTCTACCTCGTCGACGGCCCGTTTCGGGGTGAGGGTGAGTCGGCGACCAGAACCGCCTCGATCCCCGAGTACGCGGAACTCCCGCCGGTGCTGTTCGAGGGATCCGGTTTCTCGATTCTCGGTCTCGCCGGGACGATCGGCGTCGCCGTGGTGATCTACGTGTTGCTCACGCGCACGCGGATCGGCTACGACATGGTGACGAGCGGCTACCAGGAGTCCGCGGCGGTCTACTCCGGCGTCGACGCGAAGCGGACAATCGTTGGGACGATGACGATCTCGGGGATGGTCGCGGGCGTCCTCGGTGCGCTCTTTATCATCATGCACGCGAACGCGACGCCGAACGCCCATGGGATCGACACGTACGGGTTCGACGCCATCGCGGTGAGCCTGCTCGCGGCGAACCACCCGCTGGGCGTGATTCCCGCGGGAGCGCTGTTCGGTGGGCTAGAGGCCGGCGGCCAGTACATCAACGTGTCCTCGGATGTCCCGCCACAGCTGATCGATGGCATCGTCGGGCTCGTTGTGCTCTTCGTCGCCGTACCCGAACTGTTCCGGATGACCGCACGGCGGACCGGTCTCGGTGGTGATGGCGAATGAGCGTCACCAGCTACGCGAGAGCGAACCCCGGTCGGATCGGCGTACTGGTCGGCCTCACGGTGCTCGCAGGGGTGGTCGTCGTGTGGCAGGATTCGGGACTGGCCCGGCTACTCACGCTCGGGTATCTCGAACGCTCCCTGCGGGCGGCGACGCCGATTGCACTGGTCGCCATCGGCGGACTGATCGCCGAAAAGAGCGGCGTGTTCAACATCGGCGTCGAGGGGTTCATGATCTTCGGCGCGGTCAACGGCCTCGCCGCGGCGTATCTCGTCTCCGGGAACGGTGAGGTCACACAGTTGCATCTCTGGATCGGGCTCGTCGTCGCAGTGGTAATCAGCGCCGTCCTCACGACCCTCTTTGCAATCTTGATGATCCGCTACGAGGCCGACCAGATCGTCGCCGGGCTGGCGGTCTGGTTCATCGGTCTCGGGTTCGGACCGTTTACCGCAATCCTGATCTGGGATAGCCGGAACAGCGGAACCGTGGGTCGGATCGGCAACATCGACCTGCCGCTCCTCTCGGAGATTCCGGTGCTCGGACCCGTCTTCTTCGATGCATCGCCGTTTATCCTGCTGACGATTATCGTCGCCGTCGCGGCGTGGGTGTTTCTCTACCGAACCCGGTACGGCTACTGGCTGCAGGCCGCCGGTGAGAATCCCGAAGCACTCGATACGGCGGGGATCGACGTCAACCGCGTTCGCTACGCCGCGGTGATCTTCTCGGGGACGATGGCGGGACTGGCGGGAGCCGTGTTGACCCTCGGCGTCACGGGCAACTTCATCGGCTCCGGGATGACAGTCGTCGACGGCCGGGGCTGGATCGGTATCGTCGCCTACCTCTTTGGCAACTACAACCCGATCGGGGCGTTCCTCGCCGCACTCCTGTTCGGCGCGATGGATATGCTCCAGATCCAGTTCCAGACGATCGGCGTCCCGCTACCCTCCAGTCTGGTCGATCTGTTCCCCTACGTCGTCGTAATTGTCGTTCTGACGTTCTACGGGTCGACACGGATGCCCTCGCGCGTCGGTGAGCCATACGAGAGCGAAAAGTAGGCCCGAGAGCAGGTCGCCCCCTCCCCCACCACCGGGAGTTATACGCTCCGAGACGGCGTCTCTCATATGGGGGAGAGCTTCGGTATCGGCTTCGTCGGTTGCGGATTCATCACTCGCGAGGCACACGTCCCGAGCGTCGAGTACCTGCCCGGCGTCCACGTCGCCGCGATCCAGAACCGAACACGGGAGACCGCGGAATCGGTCGCAGCCCGGTGTCGATCCGCGGGCTGGGGCGATCCAAGCGTCTACGGCGAGGGCGACATCGGCGCGCTCGTCGCAGACGAGGCCGTCGACGGTCTGTGGATCACCAGCCCGAACTTCATGCGGGTCGACGTCGTCGATGCAGCCGTCGATGCGGTCGAGGACGGCGCAAAACTGCGGGGGATCGCAATGGAAAAACCAGTGGCCCGAACCCTCCGTGAGGCGGGCCGGATCGTCGACCGAATCGAGGACGTTGGCCTGCCACACGCATATCTGGAAAACTGGCCGCACGAGCCGGAGATCCAGCAGTTGCGCGACCTGCTCTGGGAGCGCGGCCGGGACGCGGGACGGCCCTACCTCGCCCGCTCGCAGGCCGAACACGGCGGGCCACACTCGGCGTGGTTCTGGGACGGCAAGCGCCAGGGCGGCGGCGCGCTGACCGACATGCTCTGTCACGCACTGGCGGGCAACCACGTCTTGCTGGCCGATCCGGAGCGTCCCGACGGGGGCCTCGACGCGGTCTCGGTCTCCGCGGACACTGAGACGCTAAAGTGGGCCCGTGAGGAGTACGCCGCTGAACTACGCGAGGAGTACGGTGTCGATTACGAGACCACCCCGGCAGAGGACTACGCGCGGGCAACGATCCGCTACGAGAGCGAGGTAGGAGATCCGCTGATCTCCGAGGCCACGGGATCGTGGTGTTACGTCGGCGCAGGAGTGCGGCGCTCGATCGAGTTGCTCGGCCCGGAGTACTCGGGACAGGTTGTCACCGACGAGGAGTCCTCCAGTGTCTTCGTCTCGGACGCGCTGGGCGGAGGAGACGGCTGGGCAGAGAAACAGAACGCCACGAGCGGCCGGATGCCGATCGTCGGCGAGAGCGTCGTCGACGGGGGATACGTCGCCGAGAACTGTGACGCCGTCGACGCCTTCGAGTGCGGGGAGAACGGTTCTCTCGATCTGCACGACGGGCTGGACGTCTTGCGGCTCTGTATGGCGGCCTACCGGGCGGCCGAAACCGGTGAGGATGTCGACCTGCGGACCGCCGATCTGGAGACGTTTACGCCGCCCCCAGCGCGAGGATAGCGGATCGCTGTGCCAACTCGCGCTCCTGTACTCACTACTCGACCAGCCGCAAGGTCTCGCCCCGATCGGCACTCCGACGTGCCGTCTCGACGATCCGGTGTGCCTCCCGACAGAACGCGGGATCGGCTGGCCCCGACGGCTCGGTGTCGGTCTCCAGCAGGTCGATCAGGTAGGCGACCAGATTCTCGAACCGTTCGGGCAGGGGGGACGGCTCGACGGGGTAGCCCTCCGGCTCCGCCTCGGTCGTGACCCTGATCGGCGCGCTCCGTTCTCTCGTGCTGATCGCCCCCTCCGTACCGACGATCTCGTAGCCTTTCGGCGGCTGGGGCTGGATCTCCCACGGATCGGTGAGCATCCGCCAGGAGGTCTGAAACGCCGACAGCCCTTCTTCGAACCGGCAGATCGTCGAGGACTGGACATCGACGTCCATGTCCTCGGGCACGTACGTCTCGGCGGTGGCTTCCGTGGGCAGGTCGCCACCGCGGAACCACGTCGAGAACGTCGCGCCGTAGCCCAGATAATCCAGCATGGATCCACCGCCAGCACCAGGGTCGTAAAACCAGCTCTCCTCTGGAGGTGCCCCGGAGTTCCCACCGTAGTACTGGACCTCGATCACGTCGCCGATCGTCCCATCGGTGACCAGCGTCCGGACCTCGTGTAGTACCGGGTCCCACATGACTGGCCAGTTGAGGACGAACAGCCGGTCGGACTCGTCGACGGCGTCGAGTATTCGATCCCCTCCCGCGAGTGTCGCGGCCAGTGGCTTCTCGATGGCAATGTGGACGTCGTACGGCGCAACGCGCTCGACGAACTCGGCGTGTCTGTCATTGCGTGGACAGCCGATCACCACGTCAGGTTCGGTCTCGCTCAGACAGATGTCGAGATCGTCGTAGACGTCGCTGTCGGGGATATCGAACTCGCTCACCGCCGCCGACAGCGATCCGGTCGACGTGCTCGAATCCTCGTCGCACACCCCGACGAGTTCCGCGGCTGGATGGGCCGCGACCCAGCCGACGTTTGTGTTCATATGCATCTGATCGAAGTTCGCGCAGGCGAACGTCCACGTCATACGCTAGCAGTCCGAGCGAGGCGGGAAGAATCTGTGCCCGCCCAACGGCTTGACACGAGGTTTTTGCTCATGAAGACCAACTACTGACTGTGGCGAACTTCGAAGCCGTACTGTTCGATCTCGACGGGACGCTCTGTCGGCGTACACAGGATACCGACGCGCTGTACGCGCGGGTCTTCGAGCGGTCGGGCGAGGATCCGTTCGGCACCCCTTCCGAGCTCTGGACGGCGCTCTCCGGGCCGCCGGATCACGACGATCCGATCGGGTACTACGGGGCCGGGATCGCCCGGGTTGCCGCACAAAACGGCCGCTCGGACGCGGACACGCTTGCACTCGCGCGTGAACTGGTCGCGGCGATCGACGACAGCGCGGTCGAGCTGCTTCCGGGGACAGGAGCAGCACTCGACGCCGCGGCGGCAGTTGGACGGGTCGGCGTCGTCACGAACGGGCCAGCCGACAGCCAGCGAACGAAACTCGACGCGCTCGGTATCGCCGACCGGTTCGACACCGTGGTCTGTGCCGCGGAACTCCCCCGGGCGAAGCCCCACGCGCGGCCGTTCGAGCGCGCACTCGATGATCTGGATGTGGCCCCTGACCGCGCGCTCTACGTTGGCAACTCGCTGGAGTACGATATTGCGGGTGCACAGAACGCGGGACTCGCCGCGGCGTGGCTCCGTGACGAGCAGGGGTCGGGATCGTACGACCCGGAGTACACCCTGAACTCGCTGGCCGACCTGCCCGCGGTGCTGGGGGTGACCGATGAATAAATTGCGGGACGTGTTTGAGACCGAGCCACGGGGTGCTGCAGCCGAAGCCGCGCTCGGAAGCGTCAAGGAACCGGCGGTCGACGTCGAGCCGATCCACCGCGGCAACCGCAAACGAACCGCGGTCGTCCGCTTCGCCGAGCGCGGTCCCGTCGTACTACAGGTCTGTGATGAGCGGACGTGGCTCCGGACGGAGGTCGCGCTCCTGTGCGAGATCAGGGAACGAACCTTCGTGCCAGTTCCGCCGGTGCTCACGGCTGGCTCACACAATGGCGTCGCATACATGCTCACTGCATACGTGGCCGGAGCGGATCTTCACGAGCGATTCACCGGAGTCAACGCGGAGACGCGACGTGATCTCGCGTACTGGTTCGGTAAAGCGCTCGGCAGGCTCCACGAGACGTTCGAGTTCGATGGCTATGGGCGACTTCTCCTCTCTGACGGTGAGTTTACGACCGAACACACGGACTGGAACCGCTGGTTCCGGCAGTACGGTCTTCGAGCCGTTGAGCGGCTCCCCGACGCGTTCGACCCGCTACGTGACGATCTGCGCGCACTGTTCGAGGAGATACCGGTGTCGGACGCAGCACCACGACTGTTCCCCTGGGACTTTCGGCCCGGTAACGCGCTCGTCGCCGACGGGTCAGTCACCGCCGTGCTCGACTGGGAAGCGCCGCTCGCTGCCCCGCCCGCGCTCTCGGTTGCGAAGTCGGAGTACCTCGTGGCCGACTGGTACGTCGACGATCCCGACCCGCTCCGCAAGGCGTTCAGGGATGGCTACAGCGCTGTCAGACAGTACCCGTCGGTCCACTCGGCACATCGTGTCGTTGCGATCGCCGAAAGTGCAGTGGACTCTTGTGGGGTCGTCACTAACCCCCGGTATCCGCCTGTCGGGAGAGGGGACGCCATCGATTTTCATACGGATGCACTGCAGCACACACTGTCTGATGACTGACCGGCACAATGGTTACCACGTGAGGACGAACGGATCCTCGCATGTCTCGGCTCCGATGGGTGGTCACCGCACGGCTGCTCTCCAGCGAGGCGTTCCGGAAGGTTTCGGCGGACCACGTCGCCGAGCGACTGGCCACGCTCGAATACGCCGGGCTGGTCCACCGCGTCGAGACCACCTCCTTCGAGCTGGCCACTGACGTCGAGCGGTCTCTCGTCGGCAATTTCGACGCCGAGCGTCAACCTCTCCCGCGCCGGGTGTAGCTGTCGCTACGTGACCAAGGAGAGAGAAAGAGGGCGCGTTGTCGGTCTTCGACTTCGTACTCGAACAGCGTTGCCGACGGGATTTCCGGCGGTTCGACCGTTCTTCCGTTGAAAATGGAGCTGTTCGCAGGTGTGTACACGATGTAACATTGTAACATTGTTTACAACGTCACATCGTGTGATTACCCCCCAACCAGACAGATGGAGTCAGCCCCGGTACCGACGGATACTTGTTGGTTCAAAAGTAGCAGTACACTATCACTGAAGAGTCCAGCTCCGATAGCCGATCCACCCTCACGAGACGCCGTCTCATGTTTGCGGCAGGGGGCACGCTCGGGGTGGCTGGCGGCGGGGCGTTCTATGTCTACGAATCGCTCCAGGGCGACTTCGGGGACCACGCCGCCCCTTTGTCACCGCCTGTCCTCAGCACGCGTGGAACAGCCACCGACACTGGAGACGCAGGTCCAGTCCGGACCGAGGGGGCGTGGGCGATCGACGATTCGTCGGAGCTGTTCCTATTTGTCCACGGCTTCGATACCGAGGACGACGCCGCCCGTGATCAAGCGTACGCAACACAGGTCGGGCTCGACGACTTGCGTCCCGCACCGGTGGCCGCCTATAGCTGGGACAGTGCTGTCAACTGGGACGCGGCGAAACGGAACGCCGACGCGAACGCAGCCCCACTCGCCGACTGGCTGATCGACTGGGACCGAACCGACGGTAGACCGATCCATCTCGTCGGGTATTCGCTCGGCGCGCGCGTCGTCTGTGAAACGCTTCGCGTACTCGAAGACCACGGCGAGACCGGGGTTCCGGCCTCCGTGTCGCTTCTCGGGGGGGCCATCCCGTACGACAGCGTCGAGCGTCCCGGCAGATACGGCAGTGCGATCGCTGCAGTCGACGCTCAGGTCACCAACTTCCACAGTCGAAACGACCGCGTGCTTGGCTGGGTCTACCGCGTTTCCGACCGGACCCGCGCAGTCGGCCACGGTGGGATCAATACCCCCGACGCCGCTCCAGCGGGCTACAGGGACGTGGCTGTCACCGAACTCGTCGACGATCACTACTCGTATTTCCAGCCGGGGGAGGGCTGTCTTCCCCAGCTCGTCGAGCAGATCGAATGATTCAGAAAGGACGCAAGTCCGGCCCCCTGTGGTACGGGGTCGTTGCATTCGGCTTCTTTGCGAGAAGGGCGAGCGGTATCACAACCCCGGGTATCAGCCAGGCCCGCACCGGGTGCTCGCGGCTCGGGATACTCACAGGTCACACAGTCGACGACGTTGTTGTAGTCCGGCGCGACCTCGATGCCGGTACTCGTCGTGATCCCCTGCGACCAGTGCCTGACCGTATTGCTTGCCAGTCCTTCCTCCGGTAAGCACAAGAACCAACACTAATATGACAGTTGTTTGCGCAGTTCGGGGCATGCCCTCCGAAGAATCCAGCACCCACAACGACGCAGCGCAAGCACAGATGAACAGGTTGGTCGTACTCATGACCGTTGGGATCTTTACCGGGTTGGTGATTGACACGCTTTCTATTTTGCTGGCTATTTTCACTGGGATTGCATTCTGTGTGGTCTACCTGCTCTGGGAAATCTCTGTACACCTCCAGGAGCTTCGATTTGAGACGTAGTCGCCAACCTCCAGCTGTCGACAGAGAGCCCATCACACCGACCACCCCACGATCGCAACGGTGATCCACGCGAGATTGTTCGCGACGACCAGGGCGCTCGGGATCACTCCGGCGAGCAAGACGGGCGTCCGACGGCCACGCTCCCGCGTCTCAGTCGGCGGCTGGTATCACACTCACGACAGCGGTGGGCGACGTGATCCTCGTCACCGAACACCCGCTGGAAGTCCTCCGAGACGTGGGCTCCACAGTTCCGGCAGGTGGCGGACTCGTCGCTCTCGGTGACGAGTTTCAACACGAGAACCACCTCCGTTTTGCACTGTGAATTTCGCCAGAAGGCGCGGACCCCCGACTGGTTACCAGTTCAAATCCGGATTTTCGCCGCGATTTCGAAAATCCATATCTCAGATTAGAGGCACTGAGGACAGTGCAAACAGCCGTTTGGCTATCTACTGTGTTTCGGGTAGGAAGTAGGTCCGCCCTCCCCGATATTGAACAGATGAGAGACGGTCTCGCTCACTTCGTTCGCGAGCGTGCGACTCTCGTGTTCAAATCGGCTCAGGATGGATTTCTCACTGCTCACGTTGTTCGCAGGAGAAAGTCCGCCCTCCCCGATTTAGAACGCCGGAAGACGTGCTCGCTCCGCTGTGCGCGCCTTCCGAGCCCTCGTTCGCTTCGCTCACGAGGACGGGGGACAAGTCGATGGAGGTCGACTACGATTCGACTCGAAAACCAGTCCGCCCTCCCCGATTTGAACGGGGGACAAGTCGATCTACAGTCGACTGCTCTACCAGTCTGAGCTAAGGGCGGGCGTGCGATTCTTACTCGTTCGCTGTCGGACTTAAGGGTTATTATCGACTCCCGCTATGCCAGTGGGAACCAGCCGGTGACAGACACGCGTCAGACACGTGCGAACGTTGATAAGGGATCGCGACACAGTGACAGATGAGCGGTATGAGCAAGATCACGTTCCGGGCGGACGACGACCTCGTCGAGGAGATCGAGGCGTTCGACGCCTCGAAAAGCGAGGTGCTACGCGAGGCGCTACGGAGCTACATCGAGGATCACGAGCCAGCAGACAGTGGCACGTCGCCGGATTCGGACTCGCTGGACGCGCTGGTCGCCGACCGTGTCGACGAGTTGATCGACCGACGGCTGGACGAGCGGTTGGGCCAGCAGTCCACGCCACAGGACGTCACAGTGAACGTCTCTATCGAGGACGAGCGCGCGCAATCAGAGCGTAAGACAGAGTCATCAGGGGACGTGACCATCGAACCTGACGACAGGACGTGCACTCAGTGCGGCGAGGGGGTGGGCGACGAGCACGTCTACTGCCCGAACTGTGGGGAGAAGGCGTCCAAACGTTCGTTCTGTGAATGTGGTGACGAGCTCCGTTCGGACTGGGCGTTCTGTCCAGGCTGTGGGCGTCGGACACCGGCTGCAGACGTGCTAGATCCTCGGTAGAGGCTCACACACTGCCGAAGGCGGCGTTTACTTCTTTGTGTCACAACCGCCGTTACATTTATTATGTATGCCCGTGAGGTTCCAGTCGCGTAAGACGGTTGTCTTACACAAAGGGGTGGAACCCCTCACTCCCGGCGTTGTCGGGTGGCGAGGGCTGTAAGACAGACGAGCGGTATCCACGAGAGACAGCCGTCTTACACAGGGGAATACAACATATGGAGCGTGTGACACTGCGAATTCCGAAACAGCAGATCGATGCGGTCGAACAGATGGTCGACACCGGCCAGTACCCGAACCGTAGCGAGGCGATTCGGGCGGCTGTCCGGGAGATGGTCGACGAACAACAGGAGACCTCCCAGAACTCCAGTAAACGAACCTGGGCGAAGGTGTAGTTATGCAGGATATTGTTCAGGATGCGCTTGAAAACGCCGAAGAGGAGAAACGGGAGATGGACGCTGCGGCAGACGACGACGAGTTTGGCGATCCTCGGATCGTGATCGTCGGTGCTGGCGGTGCCGGGAACAACACGGTCAATCGGCTGTACAATATCGGCGTCGAAGGTGCCGAGACCATTGCGATCAACACCGACAAACAGCACCTCAAGATGATCGAGGCCGACACGAAGATCCTCGTCGGCAAGTCCCTGACAAACGGACTCGGAGCAGGTGGCGACCCATCGATGGGCGAGCGAGCTACCGAGATGGCCCAGGGAACGGTCAAGGAAGTACTGGGTAACGCCGATCTCGTGTTCGTCACCGCAGGGATGGGTGGCGGGACCGGGACCGGAGCAGCACCGGTCGTCTCGAAGATCGCCAAAGAACAGGGTGCGATCGTCGTCGGTATGGTCTCGACGCCGTTCAACGTCGAGCGCGCACGGACGGTCAAGGCCGAGGAGGGGCTGGAGAAACTGCGCGACGAGGCCGATTCGATCATCGTACTCGACAACAACCGTCTGCTGGAGTACGTGCCAAATCTGCCGATCGGCAAGGCCTTCTCGGTGATGGACCAGATCATCGCCGAGACGGTCAAGGGAATCTCGGAAACGATCACCCAGCCGAGTCTGATCAATCTGGACTACGCCGATATGACGACCATCATGAACCAGGGTGGCGTCGCAGTGATGCTCGTCGGCGAGACACAGGACAAGAACAAGACAGAAGAAGTAGTCAAGGACGCGATGAACCATCCACTGCTTGATGTCGACTACCGCGGCGCGAGCGGCGGGCTGGTTCACATTACTGGCGGCCCCGACCTCACACTGAAGGAGGCCGAGGGCATCGCGGACAATATTACCGAGCGACTGGAAGCCAGCGCGAACGTCATCTGGGGGGCCCGAATCCAGGAGGAGTACAAGGGCAAGGTCCGCGTGATGGCGATCATGACCGGCGTCCAGAGCGCGCAGGTGCTTGGTCCGACGACGCAAAAGCAGGCCAACAAGTCCCGCGAGAGTCTCCAGGGCGCGAACGAAGCATCCTTTGACGCCAGCCAGAATCTCGACGACTCGGGAAGTCAGGGTAACTTTGGCGCTCAGAGCGACGGCGGAAAGAATACCGTCGAGAAGCAAAACGGCCTCGACGTCATCCGGTAGCTGAATCTTCCTTTTCCGGCGGCGTCGTTCGGAAACGCTGATTTACTCGCATCACTAACAGCGATGTATAGTGACGATCAGCACCTCTCGGCGTCGGCTGCTGGCCGCCAGTTGTGGGCTCACATTCGGAGCGATAGCTGGATGTACGGAGAATGAGGACGGACATACCACGTATGACATCGAAAACCAGCGATCCGAGGGGGTAGCTATCGACTTTCGGATGTACACAATGGGAGAGCTCGTCATTGCCCGGGAGTACGAACTCGACTCGGGTGAGACTCGCCGGGAAGAAAACGCGCTGGCAGGGACGGAGTTCGAAGTCGAAGTGACCATCGACGAGGAGACGGCGACGTACGACCTCGAGCAGAAGGGCTGTGACGATCAGGAGCTACGAATCCGGATTCGGGACGACGAGGTTGTGTTCGACTCCGACGACTGCGAGTGAGAGGAGTTCCCCGTCTTACACCGACTGGACCGAATCGACCAGCGCGCACTTCCGGCAGCGCTCGCGCGTGGTCGGCGCACCACACTCGACGCACTCCTGGGTTTCCGTCGTTCCTTCACTGTCGTCGTTGTAACTGTCGGCTGCGAGCGCAGCCAGTTCCTCGTAGCCGGACATGATCGAATGCCGGGTTCCGGGATGGTTCTCTTCGAGGTCGTAGAGCAGCTGTTGAATCTCCCCGCGGTAGGCTTCGCTGGAGTGTGGACACTCCGTTATATGAGCGGGCAGATCCCGGAGGTGTGCGTAGAGCGCGACTTCCTTTTCGGGGATATCCCGGAGGGGCTTCGCCCGCGGGACGAACACATCCTGATCCGACCGGGAGCCAGGCGACCTGTCTTCGGAGTCCGGTAGATCACGGTCATCGAAGTCGCCGAGGCTCGCATCGAAGTGACTGGCCATCTGCTCGACGTTCCCTTCGAGGACGTTCATCAGAGCGGTCTGGGCCTCATCATCGAGGTTGTGTCCGGTTAGCAGTTTGTCGGCGTCGAGCTCATCCGCGTACTTCGAGAGGAGGTCCCGCCGAAAGACGCCACAGTACGCACACGCCGCCATATTCTCCGGATCTTTCTCCACGACGTCGTCCATCCGGACGCCGAACTCCTCCTCATATGTGACCAGTTCGTGGCGCAGGTCGAGTTCGGCGGCCAGTTCCTCACAGGCGTCGACGCTTTTGTCACGGTAGCCCTCGATCCCCTCGTGGATCGTCAGCCCGATCAGCTCGATTCGTGGATCCTTCGCGAACGTGTCCTCGAGGATCTGCGTGAGGACGACGCTGTCTTTCCCGCCCGAGAGGCCGATCACCCATCGCTGTGGGTTCTCGGGAGTGGCCGAGCGCGGAACCAGACTGTCCTCCCGGATGCGATGGCGGACGCGGCTCTCGACAGACTCGCAGAAGTGCTCCTCGCAGAGATGCGATCCCGAGTACGCCGCATGCATCACGGCCTCGCGGTCGCACTTGGTGCAGTCCATTGGGAGAGCGTAACCGCGTGAGCGGTATCACCGTTTCGGCTCGGCGTCTTACAGCGCGTCCGGACCGTCTCGAACGGCGGCGAGCAGCGTGTCGATTAGCCGCTCGCGGTCAGGCGAGGAGAACAGTTCGTGGCCGCCGTCGTACAGCCGGATCCGATCCGATGGGACCCGATCCCCGATTGCCCGCGTACTGACCAGTCGATCACTGAGCGTACAGAAGACGACGGAATCCTCGCTGATCGGTGGGAGGGCGCGCTGAGCGTACCGTATCTCCCGGAGGAACGACGGCGCGGCGCGTCCGGCTCCGTCCGAGAGCTGTCGATCCGTGGCTAACTCGCCAATCGCGTCTCTGTCGGTCACCTCTGTGGGGACGATCGGTACCGATATCGGCAGTTTTCTGACGAGCGATAGTGCTGGCCCCTGTTGGTTCTCGGCATAGCCCCACCACGGGCTGAGATAGGTCCGGGTCTCGGCGTCGTCGAGATACGGCCCGATCAGGCCGCCAGTGCTATGACCCAGCAGCCGGAACGAGTCGAGCGTCTCGACGTAGCGCTCTACCGGGAGCACGTACTCCTCGACGAAGTCATCGATCGTGTCCGGAATCTCGAAGACTGTGACGCGATACTCCGCTGTCAGTTCGTCTAGTAGCCACTGCACGTTCTCGTGATCGATTCTGTTCCCCCAGCCGAGGACAAACACGAGTTCGTCGTCGGAGCCTCCGTCGAACGTCTGTCGGCGCACAGACTGGTCTTCATCGACGGGAAGTATAAGCGTTGGCGCTGGATCACTCGTTCGTGAATCAAGCGGTTCGGTAGCACACCCTCGAAGATTATGATCGTGTCCGTCGAAGATCGACATATGGCCCGGAATACGGAGCTAGCGACGCTGTCGCACTGCTGGAACTGCGGGTTCGAGGCACCACCCGGAAGCGACGAGTGGGACCGACTCGATGCGGTATCAATCGGAACGCTGACCCGCTGTCCGGAGTGTGGGAGTACGGATGTCTCGACCGGTCGGTGAGTATCACCGGAGACGGTCAGTCACACCGTCGAGACATCCTTCCCAGAGACATCTCCGAAAGGCGATATCGTAACCGGTCGTATCCCGAACCGCATCGAGGTTCGTTCGGAGGGTGTCCCATTCGTCGGCGGTCAGCGCGATCTCCTCGTTGGTGCCCATCACGCCCGTGTTGTCGGGGTCGTCGTCATGACACAGTGTGAGGTGGGCAATCTCGTGGAAAAGGAGCCGTTCCTGTTCCCACTGATCTTCGCGATCACAGACAACCGCCCGGTTACCGACACTGAACCCGTTGACGTGGCCGTCGACGCCGCCACCGAGCAGGTTGGCCCAGGGGCTGTAGACCAGTCCACCGTACCCCTCGAACTCGTGCCCGGGGATAACGAAGACCTGCACCGCAACATCTCGGACAAACGGTTCGACTTCGTCGTGATACAGGCCGGTTCGATCCCAGAGCAACGTCCTGGCGTTCCAGCCGTACTCGCGTTCGATCCGATCGCGTTCGTATCGGTGCGGGTAGTCGAGCCACTGCGCGTAGATCCCGTGTTTGCGGAAGCGCTTTTCGATGTTGCGTTTCGTTCTCTGGTCGATCGATGCCCCTCCGACGTATCTGATATCGAGCAGAAGGTCTCGTCGCTCCGGGTCAAGGCCCTCAAACTGGTCTCGACCGAACAGGCCGACGAACCTGCGGTGAAACGAGTCGGAGCGTTCTTTGCTATCGGGGATCCCATCCCCGTCTTCGTCGGTGAACCGGCGGTCCGTCAGGTACCCACCTGCGCTGACGCCTGCTGGGACGCCAATCCCCCCACCGACCGACTGAAGCACCGCCCTGCGGCTTGTTCGGGGCTTCTCCTCGCCACCGTCCGTCGAGGGGGGCATTTCTCATCTCATCGGTTTGCATGATTATATATGAAGATACTGGCCGCTTGCTGGACATTCCTCTTCTATGAGGTATTCTTGTTACTCCGTGTCGGGTGTGACGAGTTCGTTATTTCGATCGAACAGGTTCGGCAGTACAACCTCAGTACTGCCAAACATCGCCGGCGCGTCGGCGCTTGCCTCGGTCTGCTCCGTGGGTACGGCGCTCTCACTGTCAGGGGTCTCTGTGGCCGGTGTGGCGTGGCGATCGGCGGTTTCACTTGTCGTTCTGACGGCTCGTCGTGTTGTCTGCGTGTTGGCTGGCATTGAATGAACTGCGGTGGATCGGTCGGCTACTGGACGTGGGTCAGAAAGAGGGGTCGCGTACTGCTACAGATGTGTGCATCGTATCTACCACTGTGAGCTTATCCTTAATAATTGTTTATGTTGTTTCTCCCCTTCCGACTCCGGCCACCCACGCACGTCTGTACGGACCAAAACCTCATCTATACGCAGAATAGATATCACATAGTGACGACGAACGAGCCGATTTCCGTTCTATACGTCAACGACGACCCCGAACTGCTTCGGTTGGTCAGTACACGTCTCGAACGGGAACGCGACCACCTGACGATCCACAGGGCCGACTCCGTCGAAGACGGGCTTTCGATCCTGCGAACCGACGACATCGATTGCATTCTGAGCGATTACTACATGCCCGACCGAAACGGGCTCGATTTTCTCCGAACCGTCCGTGCGGACGACGACGAGATCCCGTTTATACTGTTCACCGAAACGGGCGACGAATCCGTTGCGAGCGAGAGCATCAGCGCGGGCGTCACCGATTACATCATCCAGGAAGCGATCGGCAACCAGTCCGCACTGCTGGCAAACAAGATCACGACACACGTTGAGCACATCCGCGCACGTCGAACGGTGGAGTATACGGATCGACAGCTTCGAGACATCGCCGAGACGACCGAAGATGTTCTGTGGGTATTCTCGGCCGACTGGTCGGAGCTTCGATTTGCCAACTCCGCCTACGAGGAGACATTCGGCCACTCGATTGAGGAGCTTCGAGCTGATCCCTCGTCATTTCTCGCGCAGGTGGTTGCGGACGATCGGGACCGCGTGCAGCGGGCGATGGAGCGGGTTTCGGATGGAGAGCCACTACGGATTGAATATCGGGTGAACTACTCCGATGATATTCGTCTCTGGGTCGAATCACGATGTCGGCCGGGATTCGACGAGAACGGCGACCTGGACTATGTCGCCGGATTTACCCGCGATATCACCGAGCAGAAATCTCACGAGAAAAGCCTCGTTCTCAAAAACGAACAGCTAGAGCAGTTCAGCTCGACGGTAGCACACGACCTGCGTAACCCCCTCAACATTGCCGATGGGAACATCGACCTCGCACGTGAGGAGTGTGACAGCCAGTATCTCGACATTGCGTCGGAGGCAGTCTCCGAGATGGCCGTGCTCATCGACGAACTGCTCGCGCTCGCAAAGGAAGGCGAGACTATCGACGAACGGTCACAGGTCGGGTTCGAAGAACTCGTCCGGTCGGGGGCTCGAAACGTTGTTCTGGATGCAACACGACTCGATATCCAGGGCAGCGCAACGCTCGACTGTGACCCCTCGCGGCTGCGCGAGGCGCTGGAGAACCTGTTACGGAACGCGACCGGCCACGGAGGCGAGGATGTGATGGTAACGGTTGGGTTGATCGACGACGGAACCGGGTTCTACGTCGAGGACGATGGGCAAGGAATCCCTGCCGACAAGCGGAATGTCATCTTCGAGCGCGGACATACTGAGTCACAGCACGGGAGCGGGTTCGGGCTGGCAATCGTCGACCAGATCGTCGATGCACACGGCTGGGAAATCGTGGCAACCGAAAGTTCCAGCGGCGGCGCACGCTTCGAGATCACCGGGATCGATTCACTCTCGATCGAATCGGAGTGAGGCCGGTGATTTCGAGCCTCAGATATTTTTTCGCTGCGCTCAGTCATTCTAAAGCACCGAAAGACTCCCTCCGGTCGTCTTTCGACTTTCCGCACTAGTCGTGGCGGAAACACCGAAAGACTCCCTCCGGTCGTCTTTCGAGCTTTCGACATTCCCTCGCTAACGCTCAGTCATGTCTAAAGCACCGCTGGCCGGTCATTACCATCGCGATATCGTGTTCGTCGGCGGCTTCGATGACGTCCTCGTCGTTGACCGACCCACCGGGTTGAATCACAGCCTCGATGCCCGCTTCTGCGGCTTTCTCGATGCCGTCCGGGAACGGGAAGAACGCGTCTGAAGCCATCACTGCGCCCTCCGCTGACTTTCCTTCTGCGTCGCGCTCGGCTTTCATTGTGGCGATCTCGACCGCGTCGACGCGCGAGACCTGTCCCGCGCCGACGCCGACGGTCTCGGTACCGCTGGCGAAGAGGATCGCGTTCGATTTGACGTGTTTGATCGTCTGCCAGGCAAAGAGCATCGAGTCGATCTGCTCGTCGGTCGGCTCGCGTTCGGTGACGACCTCCAGGTCCTCGGCGGAGAGTTTCTGATCGTCGCGCTGCTGGATCAGTCGCCCGCCGACGAGATCCTTCTGGGTGAGCGGTTCGTACCCCTCGCCGAACTCGCCGACATCGAGGACACGCAGGTTCTTTTTTTCCGTGAGCACGTCGAGCGCGTCGTCGGTGTAGCCCGGCGCGACGACAACCTCCTTGAACGAATCGATGACTTGCTCGGCAGTATCGACGTCACAGACCCGGTTCAGCGCGACGATGCCGCCGAAGGCGCTCTTGGCGTCGGTCGAGAGGGCGCGCTCGTAGGCCTCCGCAAGCGTGTCCGCAGTCGCACAGCCCGCCGGGTTTGTGTGTTTGATGACAGCGCAGGCCGGGTCGTCGAACTCCTTGACGATGCCCAGCGCGGCATCCGTATCGTTGTAGTTGTTGTACGACATCCCCTTCGCCCCCTCGTTCAACTGGGGTGCGCCGACGATGCTGGCCTCCTCACAGGTGTTATCGACGTAGACCGCGGCGTCCTGATGGGGATTCTCCCCGTAGCGCAGTTCGGCCGCCCGATCGGCTGTTTCGACGTGACGCTGGGGGAGCTGTTCAGCCGTATCCGAGGCTACCGTGACCTCGCCAGCGTCGAGGTTGACGTCGACGTTGCCCTCGGCGAACCAGCGCACCGCACGCGGGTAGGCGGCGAACTCGCCCTGATAGAGGATCCGCTCTGCAAGGCTATCCTCGTCGTCGCCCTCGTAGACGGGGATCGGCTCCTGAGTCACGACCGGGCCGCCATCTACCTCGCTCTCGACGACCTCTCCCTCGTCGTCGGTCGCGTCGGTGACGATGTGGACCGTACAGCCGGAGACGGAGACGCCCGAATCCAGCGCGTCGCCCCACGCGTCCATGCCGGGGAAGGCAGGAAGCAGGGATGGGTGCACGTTCAACGTCGTCGGCTGCGCGTCAAGGAACTCGCCGGTGAGGATCCGCATGTAGCCATCGAGACAGACGAGTTCGAACTCGTAGTCGGCCAGCGCGTCGTTGATGCGCGCCTCGTGGGCCTGTCGGCTCTCGCCGTCCTCGCGTTCGACGACTTCGGTTGGAATACCGCGTTTCTCGGCTTTTTCCACGACCGGCGCGTCGGCGTCGTTGGTCAAGATGACCGCAAACTCCGCGCCGCCGGGCGCGATATCCGCGATGTGCATGAGGTTTCGGCCACGATTGCTCGCCATGCCCGCGATCCGTGTCATAGCTGAGTGAGCGAGCGCGTCGACAAAAGTAGTTGCGATACGACCGGGCAGAGTATACATGTACATGTATATCTTTTACCCGTATCTTCCGATGTTAGACCCAATCTGTTCACATCCGTGGCTCTTCGTTCCGACACGCTTTTGCTTTCGGCCGGGCCAGCATTTCCCATGACAGAATCCCTGTACGCCGTCTCGCCGCTGGACGGTCGCTACGCCGGTCGCACCGCACCGCTGTCGCCGTATGCCAGCGAGGCAGGCCTGATGCGAGCGCGCGTCCGCGTCGAGGTCGAGTATCTCATCGCACTCGCCGACACCGAGGGGATCGACCTCCAGCTTGGCACACAGGCGCGCCAGGTGCTCCGTTCGCTGTACAAGAATTTCACCGAAGAGGACGCGAACGTCATCAAGAAACTCGAAACCGAGGGCTATGCCGGATTCGACGCGACGAACCACGACGTCAAAGCCGTCGAGTACTTTATTCGCCACGAACTCTCCGGGGACCTTGCACACATCTCGCCATGGATCCACTTCGGGCTGACGAGCGAGGACGTCAACAACGTCGCCCACCGACTGCTCGTCCGCGACGCGATGGAGGAGGTCGTCCTCCCCGAACTGCTAAGCGCACGGAACGACCTCACGAAACTGGCCCGCGAGTACCGCGACCTCCCGATGCTGGCCCGGACCCACGGCCAGCCGGCGACGCCGACGACCTTCGGCAAGGAGATGGCAGTCTACGCCGCCCGACTCGGCCGCGCTATCTCGGAGGTACAGCGAGCGACCGAGAACCTCGCCGGAAAGCTCGGCGGGGCAAGCGGCACCTACGCAGCTCACGTCGCGGCCTACCCCGATATCGACTGGCGCGGGGTCGCCGAGCGCTTTGTCACCGGACTGGATCTGGAGTACGTCTCGCCGACGACGCAGGTCAATCCCTGTGACGACCTCGCCACGCTGTTCGATGCGCTTCGTCGGGCAAACTCCATCGTCCTCGATCTGGATCTCGACATGTGGCTCTACATCTCCGATCGCTATCTCGGACAGGAGACGACCGAGGGCGAAACCGGCTCCTCGACGATGCCCCACAAGGTCAATCCGATCGACTTCGAGAACAGCGAGGGGAACCTCTCGAAAGCGAATTCCGACCTGGAGTTTCTCGCCGATTACGTCACGACCTCCCGGCTCCAGCGCGATCTCTCCGATTCGACCGTCAAGCGCAACATCGGCGGTGCGCTCGCGCACTGCCTGATCGGCTACACCAAGCTCCAGAACGGCCTCGACAAGGTCGTCCCCAACGAGCAGGTAATGCGCGATGAGCTCCGGAACACGCCCGAAATCATCGGCGAGGCCGTCCAGACGATCCTCCGACGCGAGGGCCACGAGGACGCCTACGAGCAGGTCAAAGCCCTCACCCGCGGCGAACGTGTGGCGATCGAGGACTTCCGCGCGCTGTTCGAAGAGCTCGATATCGACGACGACGTCGAAGCCGAACTCAAGGCGCTCTCGCCGGAGACCTACGTCGGTATCGCTGATCGACTCGTCGACGACATCGAGTAGCGTCTGGACCGACCGGGACGCCTACCCCATCTCGTACTGCACGTCGACGGACGCACTCACCGTCACGTCACCCGGTTCAAGCGTGGTTTCGGGCGCCGTATCTGCAGCGTCGTCCTCCGCGAGATCGTACTCCTCGTGGACGGGGCTGACGCCGCCGCCTGATGTGTCGACGTGTTTCGCTTCGACGACTGTGGCGTCGACCTGGTCGGCGATGAACTCGGCCTCCGCGTCGGCGTCGTCAAGCGCTTCTTCCAGCGCGTTCTGTCGTAGCTCGTCGCGCTTGTCCTCCGAGAGCGTGAACTCGATCCTCCCGACTGTATCCGCTCCCGCGTCGACCGCTGTGTCAACCACTTCTCCGGCGTCGTCGACTGCGTGGACCTCGACGCGGTAGGCGTGCGTCCCGACGTAGTAGACGTAGGGTTCGAGTTCCTCCTCGGAGTCCGGTTCGACGCCGTCCTCGCGCATCCGCTGGTGATCGATCCGGTCGCGGATCCGGAACCGGTCGGTCGTGATGTCGTCCTCGTCGATCCCGTACTCGACTAGCGCGTCGTAGAGGGCGTCGCCGCGCTCGGCGAGATCGTCCCGGACGCCCTCGGCATCGTCGCCCGTCGATTCGACACCGACCTGCAGGACTGCGAGGTCGGGATCGGCGTGTACTTCGCCCGATTCCGATACCGTAATCGTTCGCTCGGAGCCGTCGGTGTCGTCGCCGGGTTCTTCCTCAGCATCGGAACCGCCGAGACAGCCGGCGAACGCGGTCGATGCCACCGCACCACCCGTGAGCAGTAGTTTGCGTCGCTGCATACGTACGCCGAGTACTGGTAGCACAGTTAAACTGCCGTAGGCTAAAACCGCGATTGTAGTCTTCTCGTCGGCTTACTCGCCGAGCAGTGACTCGACCGTCTCAGTGACTGCATCGGCCGCCGCATGAACCTCCTCCAGCGAGACGTACTCTCGCTCGGAGTGTGCCACTGCACCGTCCTCGTCGGCGAGCGTGCCGGGACCGAAGACGACGGTCGGCGCGTCGCGGGCGAAGTACGATGCCTCGGTGGCAGCGCCGAACGCGCGGACCTCGCCGCCGCTCGCCGCCTGAAGTCGCTCGACGAGCGAGGCACCCTCGTCAGTGACGAAGGGATCGGGAAACGGCGTGTCGGGCCGGATCAACTCGACTGTTGCCGTGATCGGTTCGGAGACGTGCTGATCGAGGTGGGCCTGTAACCCGGCCGCGAACGCGTCGCTGGTCTCGGGTGGCACGTTCCGACGATCGAACGTGATCGTTGCCTGGTCGGGCACCCGGTTCGGCGCGTCGCCGCCAGCGAGTCCCGTGGGTGTCAGCTTCGGCGCGCCGAGCACTGGGTCCGCATCCTGCCCTTCGATCTCGTCGTACGTTTCGAGGGCACGGAGCACCGTCGAAACGGCGTGGACCGGGTTTCGTGACCGGTCGACATCCGCTGCGTGTCCGCTCTCGCCCTCGACGACGATCCTGCCTTCACATTGCCCACGTGCGCCGATACAGACGTCGAGGCCGGTCGGCTCGCCGACGATGTAGGCGTCCGCGTCGAGACGCTCGCTCAGGGCTTTCGCTCCTGTCTGGGTCGTCTCCTCGTCCGGCGTGATCGCCAGCGTGAGCCGTCCCTGTTCCATCTCTGCCCGCAGAAACGCGGCGAGCAGGGCGGCGAGTGGACCCTTCGCGTCGCAGGCTCCACGCCCGCGGACGATGTCCCCATCACGTTCATATGGTAGATGCGGCGGGACGGTGTCGATATGGGTGTTGAGCACAATATGAGGGCCGTCGTCGTCCCCCCGCGTCGCGACGACGTTGCCGAGGTCGTCGCTGTCAGGTTCGTACCCCTCGGCACGAAGCCGATCGACGAGCAGGCTGCGCATCTCGGTAACGGACTCGTGAGAGGGTGTTTGTACTGCGTCGGCGTGGAACGTCTCGATGTCGAACGTCATTACTGCTCCACGCGAGTCACGTCGTCCAGCGTCTCACGGCGGCGAGCGACGCGGGCCTCACCATCTTCGAGTGCAATCTCGGGCGGACGCGGCTGGGAGTGGAACTGGCTCGCGAGTTCGTACCCATAGGAGCCAGCGTTCCCGATAGCGAGCACGTCGTCGCGCTCGGGTCGCGCAATGGGTCGATCGTGGGCAAAGACGTCCGCGCTGGTACAGACCGGGCCGCCGACTGTCACTTCGTGGGGATCGCGGTCAGGCGCGGAGACGTTGTACATCGGGTGATACGAGCCGAACATCGCCGGGCGAATGAGCGTTGCGAGGCTGGCGTCGACACCGACCACAGTGGTATCGGGCGCTTCCTTGATCGTGTTTACAGTGGTGAGGATCAGCCCGGCGTCGGCGACGATGTACCGGCCCGGTTCGAGTTTGAGCGTTGCATCGAGCTCACCGACCGCATCGCGAACCATCTCGCTGGCGACGTCCAGATCGAGCGGCGGTTCCTCCTCGCGATAGGGGACGCCGTAGCCGCCGCCGACGTCGACGAACTCCAGCTCGTTGTCGCCCACCCGTCGCGCCATCTCGCCGACGCGCTCGATGGCTTTGCAGTGGTCTTCGAGCCCATCGGTAAGAACGCCGCTGCCCGCGTGGGCGTGTAGCCCGACCAGATCGAACTCCTCGCGGACGCGCTCTGCGACCTCGGGGACCTGCTCGTAGGGGATACCGAACTTCGCGTCCGCACCTGTGGCGACTTTTTCGTGGTGGCCGGTGCCGATGCCGGGGTTGATCCGGATGGCGACCCGTCCGTCGTAGCCGCGGTCGGCCAGCCGGTCGAGCGTGTCCGTCGCGCCGATCGTAATCGTAAGTCCCGGCGCGTCCTCGGCGAGATTGACGGCGTAATCGAGGTCGTGGTCCGGCGGGTTGACCGCGGTGTACTGGAGCGTGTTCGGGTCAGCACCGGCGTCGATCGAGCGCTGGAGTTCGCCCCACGCAGCGCACTCGATGTCCGCTCCGACATCCAGCAGGGCTTCGAGGACGGCCTTTCCGGTGTGTGCCTTCGCAGCGTACATCACGTGGGCGTCGGGAAACGCCGCCGAAAAGCGGGCGTAGTTTTCCTTTACGCGATCCAGATCCATCACGTACTGGGGTGTTCCGTGTTCGGTCGCGAGCCGTGTGAGCAGATCGGCGTCCCAGTCAGCCAGCCGCCGGACTGGCGGCGAGTCGGCGTGATCAGTCATTACCCGCCAATTGGCCGTCGCGGCCCTGAATGTTCTGGTTCGGTGGCCCCGATCCTCCGCGTCTCACCGAGGGAGAATCACCAGTAACGCTAAGTGGGAATACGGCCCGCCTTTCCGGCAGTGCCAGTCGATCCGATCGTTACTGGATTGATCCTCGCGGAGGTCGTGAACGTCCCGTTAGTTGGGGAGGTTGATCTCGAAGAGCACTCGGTCGTGCTGTCGACGATCCTGATCGCGCTTGTCGACGGTTTTAACCCCTGCTCGCTGTGGGTGCTGGTCGTTCTGATCGGTCTCGTTAGCCACTCCGGCAGGGGCAGGGTAGTCCTCGTCGGGACGACGTTTCTCCTCGTCACTGCTGGGATCTACGGACTGTTTATCGCCGGGCTGCTCAGTGCGTTTCACTACGTTGCCCATCTGGACGTTATTCGGTACGTCGTCGCGACGGTTGCCTTCGCGTTTGCCGTGGTGAGCCTCAAAGAATACATCGCGTTCGGGCGGGGGGTCTCGCTGACGATTCCCGATCGCGTGAAACCACGGATCGTCGCCCGTACGCGGGAACTGATCCGGAGCGACGGGACGATAACCACTGTCGTGTTCACTGCGCTGTTTGCGGGGGGCGTTGCGCTGATCGAACTGCCCTGTACAGCAGGGTTCCCACTCATCTGGTCCAGTCTCGTCGTCGAAGCGAACGTGAGTGGCGTGTCGTACGTCGGACTCCTGTTGACCTACGTACTCACGTATCTCTCCCTGGAGCTTCTGGTGTTTCTCGCCGCAGTTACGACCATGCGGCGTGTCGAATACGGCGAATCCCGCGGACGCGTTCTCAAACTGTTTGCAGGAGTCATGATGCTGTTTCTCGGTGGCAGCATTCTCGTCTATCCTGATCTTCTGGAGAGTGTGAGCATGACCGGCTCAGTCGTCCTCCTATCGGTGCTGCTGACAGTGGTAATCGTCATCATCGATCGATCCGTAGTCGCCATATCGGGTTGATGACAGCGACGTGGGCACGCCTGCGATTGACGGTCGCCTCCGAAATCGATTGGTCGACGCCGAAATCGATTTATGAGCTATGTTCGAAGCCGAGTGTATGGCCAGTCTTCGCTCGCGGCGATCAGTGTTACGGCTGTGTGGAACGGTGGGTCTGGGTGCAGGTCTCGCTGGCTGTCTCGGCGACGGCGGCGAGACGCCCGAGCAGGCGGTAACCTCGCCCGACAGTGCGGATGCCGCGGTGGTCGTGTACTGGTTCTGGGGGGACGGCTGCCCCGTCTGTGACGATCAGAAGGGGTTTATCGACGAGATTGCTGCGACCTCCGAAACGGATGTCGTTGCGCTGGAGGTGTACAACGATGCCGAAAATAGAGAGCTGTTTCACGACGTCATCGACGAGTACAACATCCAGCGGGAAGCCGTCCCGACGACGGTGATCGGAAGTGAGCACTGGATCGGGGACTCATCAGATATCAGGGACGCTATCCAGGCCAAGGTGTCGGACTGTCGCGAGGAGTCGGGCTGTCAGCCATCTGCTGTCGTGTGATGGGGCAGTCAGTCCAGCGGACTACCCGAAACTTTCGACCGCTGCAGCATCGAAGTCCCCTCCGGCATCGCTGACCGCGTCCCGGGCCGCCTCGACGAACGACTGGAAGCCGAACACGTACAGCTGCCCCTCGTCGACGACCGACGCGACGGCAGTGGTGAACGCCCCGGTATCCTCGCCGATGATCGTAACGTCCGCACCGGCCTCGACCAGCGCGTCCAGGCGCTGCTCGTGGGCTGGCGCGTCGTCCTGATACACGATTACTGCGTCGTTGCCCGTCTCGGTGGCTGCTTCGGCGATGCCGACAGCAGGCCCGACGCCCGGTCCGCCCGCGAGTACGACAACGTCCCCATCCTCGTATGCGACACTCCCGAAGGGACCCTCGATCCGCAGCGTGTCGCCCGCTTCCCGATCGGCCAGCCACGGTGAGAGGTCCCCCTCGGGATCGACCCCCACGGTGATCTCGAAGGTATCCTCGACGTCCGGCGAGGAGAGAGTGTAGTAGCGAGCGATCTCCTCGCCGTCGACGGTACCGTAGAGCCTGACAAACTGACCGGGCTTCGCGTCGAAGTCGGTGGGCGTTTCGAGTTCCAGAGCGATCGTCTCCGGTCCGACGGTGGCGACCGCGCGAACCGCGACCTCGGTCTCGTCCATGGACGAACTACGCCGTTCGGTCCCTAATGGGTTGTGTTTGGAGCACCGTTACAATCCACTCCCGGCAACACGGAATTGGTCATGGACCGATTCCACATAAATTATTGGGTAGGTGTTTCAGAAGGCTTTTGCCGTGTCGCAGACAACTCGGGTCTCAATACATGCCATCAGATCTGAACTGGGCGATCGGCGGAGAAGCCGGTGATGGGATCGACTCTACCGGGAAAATCTTCGCTCAGGCGCTGTCGCGCGCTGGCCGTCACGTCTTTACGTCGAAGGACTTCGCGTCCCGGATTCGCGGCGGATACACGGCCTACAAGATTCGAACGTCGACGGAGAAGGTCCAGAGCGTCGTCGACCGGTTAGATCTGCTGGTGGCACTGACACAGCGAACGATCGACGAGAACCTCGACGAACTCCACGAGGAGAGCGTCATCATTTACGACGGCGAGCGCTCGTGGGAGGCGGAGATTCCCGACGAGATCACCGGTGTGAGCGTCCCCCTCAAATCGCTTGCCGAGGACGCTGGCGGGGCAATTATGGCGAACACGGTCGCGCTCGGAGCGGCCTGTGAGATCGCCTCGTTCCCAATCGAGAACCTCGACGAGTCCCTCGAAAAGCGCTTCGGTGACAAGGGCTCGAAGATCGTCGAGAACAACAAGGATGCAGCACGCCTGGGCCGGGATCACGTCCAGGAGCACTACGGTGAGTTCGACTACGAGCTGGAGACGACCGACAACGACTACGTCCTGCTCAACGGCGACGAGGCCATCGGAATGGGAGCGATCGCTGCTGGCTGTCGGTTCTACGCCGGCTACCCCATTACCCCCGCGACGGACGTGATGCACTACCTGATCGGCCGAATCGAGCAGTACGGCGGCCACGTCATTCAGGCTGAAGACGAGCTGTCGGCGATCAACATGGCGCTCGGAGCGGCCCGCGCCGGTGCCCGGTCAATGACGGCGACGTCCGGTCCGGGAATCGATCTGATGGCAGAAACCTTCGGCCTCGCGGCGACCAGCGAAACGCCGCTCGTGATCTGTGACGTGATGCGGTCCGGCCCCTCTACCGGGATGCCGACCAAACAGGAGCAGGGCGACCTGAACATGACGCTGTACGGCGGGCATGGCGAGGTGCCACGCTTTGTCGTCGCGCCGACGACGATCTCGGAGTGTTTCCACAAAACGGTTGAGGCGTTCAACCTCGCAGAAAAGTACCAGCTTCCGGTCTATCTCGTCTCGGACCTCGCGCTTGCGGTCACCGAGGAAACGTTCGACCCGATGGAGTTCGACATGGACGACGTCGAGGTCGAGCGCGGAAAGGTCGTCGACGAGGACGACGTCGATGAGTGGCTCGACGAGGAGGGACGGTTCCGCGCGCACGCCGACACCGAGGACGGGATCAGTCCTCGTTCGCTCCCAGGGACGGCCGACGGGGCACACATGTCGACCGGCCTCGAACACGACGAGCTCGGCCGTCGAACCGAGAGTACCGACATGCGCGTCAAACAGGTCGACAAACGGCAGCGCAAAGTCGAGACAGCCCGCGAACGGGAGACCTTCGACTGCCGCGAGTTCGGCAAGACCGACGCCGACACGCTCGTCATCTCGTGGGGGTCGAACGAGGGTGCACTCGTCGAGGCGCTCGATCTTCTGGAGGACGAGGGGATCGACGTCCGCGTGCTCTCGGTGCCGTACATCTTCCCGCGGCCGGATCTCACGGACGCAGTCGAAGACGCCGAGGACGTTATCGTCGTCGAGTGTAACAAGACCGGCCAGTTCGCCGATCTGATCGAGCACGACGTACTGACGAGGGTGAAACGGATCAACAAGTACACTGGCGTGCGCTTCAAGGCCGACGAGCTGGCCGAGGAGATCAGGGGAGCACTCGCCGCAGACACGGAGGTAAAAGCATGAGTTCCGACGTTCGATTCACAGATTTCAAATCCGACAAGCAGCCGACCTGGTGTCCCGGATGCGGGGACTTCGGGACGATGAACGGCATGATGAAAGCACTGGCCAACACCGGCAACGACCCGGACAACACGTTCGTGGTCGCCGGGATCGGCTGTTCCGGCAAGATCGGGACGTACATGCACAGCTACGCGCTGCACGGCGTCCACGGCCGCGCACTGCCGGTCGGCACCGGCGTCAAGATCGCCAACCCCGACCTCGAAGTGATGGTCGCTGGCGGCGACGGCGACGGCTACTCGATCGGTGCGGGCCACTTCGTTCACGCCGTCCGCCGGAACGTCGACATGACCTACGTCGTGATGGACAACCGCATCTACGGGCTGACGAAGGGGCAGGCCTCGCCGACGAGTCGCGAGGACTTCGAGACCTCGACCACGCCGGATGGCTCGAAACAGCCTCCGGTCAACCCCCTTGCTCTGGCGCTGGCCTCGGGTGCATCCTTCATCGCCCAGTCGTTCAGTTCCGACGCGCTACGACACGCCGAAATCGTCCAGAAGGCAGTCGAACACGACGGGTTCGGGTTCGTCAACGTCTTCAGTCCCTGCGTGACGTTCAACGACGTCGACACCTACGACTACTTCCGTGACTCGCTGGTCGATGTCGCCGAGGACGACGACTACGATCCGACGGATCGCGAGCAGGCCAAAGACGCAATCACGGATGCCGACAAGGAGTACATGGGCGTGCTCTATCAGGACAAGGAGTCGGTACCGTACAACGAGCGCCACGGCGTCGAGGCGAACAAGGCCGACATCCCGGACGGCGCGCCCGAGGGCGCGATGGATCTGGTTCGGGAGTTCTACTGACGGTTCACCGTCCGACCGTTACGGTTGGCCGGCTCTGTTGAAATTCCTGGAAAGCGACGCTTTGGCTGATACGTCCCATTCTGCTATCTCCCCATCGACTACAATTTTACTGCCGACGTTATCGAATTGTACACCGCCATACGTAAGGGTACTTTCAGGACCTACATAGATGCCTGCGCCCCCGCAATCAGTTGCCTGGGAGGTTATGAGCGTGACAGCAACGTTGTCACGGAATCTAAACGCCTGATCTACACCCCCCGTCGCGGTTATATTGTTCATTCGTAGATTCTCCATGTCGTCGAAGATGATGGAGTTGGTGAACGCTCCCTCAACGGTGACGTTCGAGATGTTGGCACCATTGAATCCAGCCCCATACAGTCCCGATCCAGCAGCCAATTCAGCGCTCTCCGTTTGTATTGTTGCATTGTTTATTGTCAACTCTTCACGTCCACTTTTGATGTGTCCAAGCGTAATGCCTCGTGCGTTTTCAAGACATGAGACGTTATTGACGGTCATTCCCTGGATTGACTCACCGGGATCGGAGCGAATTCCAGTGTACTGACAGCCGGTGATGATCCCGTCTGTAATCGTGAGTAACTCGTGTTCCCCCCGGTGGATGTGGACGCCATGGGACGGACCGTTCTCGGCATTGATTTCAAAATCCCGGACTGTGCAGCGTTTTGTGGGGGTACCATCATCTTCCACCAGTGTGTCGTTCGTGCCGTCCCAGACCCTGTTTGCAGAGATGCCTTCTTTTTGAGCGTCAAACTGAAGCGGGGCATCTGAGTCAGCCTCTCCACCACGGCTCGCCCAGTAGCCGTCAACAGTGACGTTTCGTGAGGAAACAATATCGATATGATGGTACAGGATAGCGTCGCCGTAGATGTTCTCTAATCTAACATTTTCGGCGTGTGCTGGCATGATTCCGTTCGAGCTTGGGGAATCGATTCGAATGTTTCGAACACTCCAGTTCGAGGCACCCCCATATCCCCTTTCGTCGTAGCCTCTGTTGGTAAGGAGTGCTCGTCCTTCATCACCAGCAGGCCGGACGCCTTCGAAGACCGTTGATCTACCTGCACCCAAAAGTGTCGTATCGGAACCTACCAGCGGAGTCTGCTCGAACAGATACCGTCCCGGTGGGAAATAAATAACGCCACCACCCTCGCTGGCAACAGTATCAAGAAGGTCTTGTACAGCACCACCGACCTCGGTCTCACCATCTCCCTCGATCCCGTGCGCTGTAACAGTATACGCGAAAGGCTCTCCTGACGGACTGGAGTCTGCCTCCTCAGCAAACGGAGTACGGTTGCTGCAGCCTGCAAGCATTCCGGCTCCCACCGTGGCTGCCATGAGAACGGATCGCCGCCGCATCCGTGATCGATTCATGAGTTGCGGTTTGCTTAACAGATTGTAAACTTTCGTGTTCGTTAGATCACCGCACTTGATGGTATCTTGCTTCTATCGGTCACACTTATAGGCGCTGCATTCGCTCCCTGTATTCAGCAATTATCAGGGTTGAAGGGTTTCAATAGAGTCGCTCAGCCTAACTTTTTGCGGTATCGACGATCCGTCACTATTTCCCCGAACAGATCCGCCTCACGCTCTTCGACGGCCTCGTAGCCCTGCGAGCGGTAGAACGACTGGCCGACATCGTTGTCCGCGAGGACGTATAGCTGGACCACGTCGTAGCCGCGGGTCGACCAGCGCCTCTCGAACTCTGTGAGCAGCGCCGTTCCGATCCCATCGCCCCAGCGGTCGGGTGTAACGTAGATCGATCCGAGACCGACGACCGTACTGTCGTGTGCAGCGCCGCTCGCGTAGCCGACCACAGTATCCGCTTGCGCGGCGACGAGGTACGTCACGTCGTCGTCCTCGATGCGCTCGCGGGTGAGGGCGGGATCGTACCACTCGGCCAGCGCAGCCTCGATGGTCGCGTCGGCGAGCACGTCTCGATAGGCGGTCGTCCAGCCCTGTTCGGCGACGCGGGTGATCCCTTCGATATCTTCGGGAATCGCATCACGAACCATCAGTTCCTCCATACAACCGGATCATGTCCCACTGACAAAACCCTGGGGGCGAGCACGAACGTTCAAACGGTCCTGAGCCATAGCGAAGGTATGGACGGCGACGCCTTTCGAGACCGACTCGAACGCGAGCATGCGGAGCGACTGGGCGCATTCGACTCGCCGGAACTGCTCGTCGCGCTCGCGGACGGCAAGCCGACGCCAACCCCGCTACTCGAAGCGGCGGCCAACAGCGAACACGCTGCCCAGCGAACGTTCGAGCAGTGGGCCGAGACCGAGCAGGACGCCGCTGCACGCGATGCCTTCGAGGATAGCGCCCAGCAGGAACACCGTCACTACCAGCTAGTTGTTGATGAGCTATCGCAAGACTACGAGCCCGCCGACGGCGGTCCGCTACATGCGTATCTCCGCGGGCGAGAGGAGACTATTCAGCGGGTCGCCACGGGGATGGTCGGCCGGTCGCTCGTTAGCCTGCGGACTCACGCCCGGTTGATCGAGTACTTCGAGGGCGAGCGAGCGGCGCTGTTCGTCGAGCTACGGGACGAAACCGAAGCGACCCTTCACACCGGCCTCTCCCTGCTGGATACGATCTGTACAGGGAAGAACTGGGAGCGCGCCGAGATGGCAGCGAGCTACGTGATCCGGGTCGCCCACGAGGATTACGTCGACTCACTCGCGGCGATCGAGCATAAAGAGTCGAGCGAGAGCTAACCGGCAGGCCGGGCGCTTCTCACAGGTCTCGGGTGTGCATCGAATACGCACGCGAGGGCACTGCTGATATTGATGTCTCCCAAAGTGGGTTGTATGCCCCCGGAACTTACGCGGCGTCGTGCTCTCGCGGCCGGTGCAGTCGCCGCCCTCGCTGGCTGTCTGGACCGGCCAGACGGTAGCGACGGTCCCGAAGCGGGCAGTCGGGATGAGGACCCACCCGACGATCCACCGACGACCGAGCCGCCCATCGAGATGGCCCACTCGACCGCCGCGATGCGCCAGGAGGTCGCCAACGGCGGGGTCCCACAGGACGGCATCCCCTCGATCGACGAGCCCGTTTACACGGATGCTGGTAGCGATGCCGTCCCGGCGGACGACGAGATCGTCTTCGGCGTGGAAATGAACGGGGAAACGGCCGCCTATCCCCGAACAGTGCTCGTCTATCACGAAATCGTCAATACGGAACTGGGCGGCGAGTCCATCAGCGTCACGTACTGTCCACTGACCGGGACTGCACAGGGGTTCTTCCGCGGCGGGACGGAGTTTGGGGTCTCCGGACGGCTGGTCAACAGCAATCTGATCATGTACGATCGCGAGTCCGAAAGCTGGTGGCCCCAGGTGCCGGCCGTGGCGATCGACGGACCACACGACGGCAACTCACTCCGGGAGTTCCCCGTAATCTGGACTACCTGGCAGCAGTGGCGCGACCGGCATCCGGACACGCGAGTCCTGACCGACGAGACCGGCTACGTCCGTGACTACGGGAGCGATCCATACAACGGCAGTTACACTCCGACGACGGGCTACTACGACGATGGCGGGCCGATGTTTGCCCCGATAGTCAGCGACGACCGCCATCAGGCCAAGACCATCTTCATCTGTGCGCGAACGCCCGACGGCCCGCTTGCGATCCACAAGGATCGTCTGCGCTCGGAGTCCATCGTGGAGCCGGTCGTGGACGGCGAGCCCTACCTCGGCGTCTACGACCCCCGGCTCGACACCGGCTACGTCTACGCGAATCCCGACGAGCGCTCCTTCGAGTATATCGACGGCCGTCTCCACGAGGACGGGGCGAGTTACGCCCCCGACGAACTGCCGCTGGAGCGCAGTCTCCGGCTCGACGCAATGTGGTTCGCGTGGACGGGGATCTACCCTGACACGGAGGTCTACGACTGATGGTTCGGCAGCGACTCTCGCTGACGATCGGGGCCATCAGGACGGCGCTGACCCGCGGAGAGTCGTTGCTGATCGCTATCGGGGTCGCGTTCGTCTACCTGCTGGGCTATCTGTACGCGATCGGCGATCTGAGTATCAGGGAGGGTGTCGGCGTGGGCATCGAGGTGCCAGTCGAGGAGCCGCTCGTTCATATGCTCGGCCGGACGGGGCCAGCGTCGTTCGAGGCCGTCGCGTTCGTCGATCTGGAGCCGTTTCGGCTCCTGTTTTCGCCGCTGAATACGCTGCTCGGGCTTGGACTGGCCGCGCTGGTCGGTATCAACCTCGCGCTCAGTTATCTGGCCATCACGCAGCCCCGTTCCTGTGGGATCGGCGCTGGCTCGGGGCTGCTCGCCTCGATCCCGGCCCTGCTCTCGGGGAGCGCCTGCTGTGCACCCGTCGTGCTGGTCGTGCTGGGGATTCAGGCCAGCGGCCTGTTGCTCACCGCGATGACGTGGCTCCTGCCGATCGGCATCGTCCTGCTTATCGGCTCGCTCGTCTGCCTTGCCGGGAAAATCGATCCGACGCTGTACAGGACTCACATGGAGTCGTCGGCCGCTCGGGGCAGCTGAATCGTGATCTCGTTTCCGTCCGCCGCCCGACTGAATGTAACCTGTCCGCCGGAGAGGTCGACCGCCCAGTAGACGAGCCAGAGACCGAGCCCGGTGCTGTGATAGACCTCCGTCATCTCTTTTTCGCCCGTCAGGACACGGTACTCCTCGTCGGGGATCGGCGGACAGTCGTCGGTAAATCGGACGAGCACGTCGTCTCCCTCTACCCGGATCTCGACATCGACAGCCGAATCTCCGGATTCGGTATGTTCCAGTGCGTTTTCTAGCAACTCGACGAATGCTGCTTGCAGCTCCGCCAGTCCCTGTGCCTCGATCGAACCGGGGGTGCTGATCCGAACGGCTGCCGCCGGATACCGTTCTGAGACGTTCCGTGCTGCCTGCTCGGCTGTCTCGGCGACGTCGATCGTACCCGGTCGCTGAATCCCCGTCAGGAGATCGATGATCGCTCGTTGCTTCTCCGCGGTCGCGAGCAGATCCGTCCCGAACTGGCGAATGATTGCTGCGTGGCCTGCCATCTCCTCGTCGCCGCTCTGTTCTATCTGGTTTGCCTTTCCGAGAATGACGGACAGATCGTTCCGGAGATTGTGCCGCAACAGGTTGTCCATAACCGTGAGTTGTCGCTCCCGCCGATGTCGGTCGGTGATATCACGGGTGAACCCGACAATTCGGTGGACCTCCCCGTCCTCGACGATTGGTTCACCCTGTACCCAGACGTACGTGTCGTAGTCGGCTTCGGCGTTCACCCGATACTCGACGTTCACCGATTCTCCCTCCGCCATTCGCCCCATAGCGTCTTCCACACATGGCACGTCGTCCGGATGAACCGTATCGAGGAAGGCAAGCGGATCCTCTCGCAGGGTCTCGATCGATTGGCCGTAGATCTCCTCGTAGGCGGGCGAAATGAACAGCAACTCCGTCCAGTCCCCCGAGTACATCCAGACTGGGTCGCTGATCGTGGTGGCGATCTCCTGCAATCGGCTCTCGGCTGTATCGCGTTTTTGCTCCGCTCGAACCGTCTCCGTGACATCACGGGAGCTAACGACGTAGCCGCCGAGATCGTCGTCCGTAATGTTCGAAAACCGGCTCTCCATCCAGACCCACGAGTCGTCCGCCGCCCGAAACCGATAGCGGGTCGTCTCGGTCGTTGGCTCGTCGCTCGTGATGACCCGATCGAAGCAGTCACGACACGCCTCCCTGTCGTCGGGATGCATCAACTCGAACGCGTTTTCACCCACGAGCGTTTCTGGATCGTATCCAAGTATTCGTCCTGCCGCCTCGTTGACGTACCGAAACTCCCCGGACTCGTCGACAAGGCTCACCTTGTCCTGTGTGTAGGCGAGAAGCGACTGATCCGATGAATCCAGGGACCGACGCATACCCCCGTATTGCCGCGGGAACTGTATAAGAGTGGTGGCAAACTGTCTGTTCCGACGTGCAAAACGCAGTACGACGACAACTTCAAAAATCGAAGTATTGTACTTCAAAAACTGTAGTGAGGTGCCATCTTGCGGTTCGTGCGTGCTGCAAGCGACCCGGGTTACCGGACACCCCGTCTCCGGCGAACTTGCCTTCGGCTCAGGCCTCGTCGAACAACGTCTCGCCCTCAACCATCTTCTCCTTGACGACGTCCATGTCGAGGGTGACACCCAGACCCGGCTCTTCGGGAATCTCGATGTAGCCGTCCTCGATGACGTCCTCCTCGACGAGATCCTCCCACCAGCCGAGTTCGTAGGAGTGGTACTCGACGGCCAGCGAGTTCGGGATCGCCGCGCCGACGTGGGCGCTCGCCATCGTCGCGACGGGCGAGGCGACGTTGTGCATCGCCACCGGCATGTAATACATGTCGGCCTTGTCGGCGATTTTTGCAGTTTCACGCATGCCGCCGACCTTCGGCATGTCGGGGGCGATCATGTCGACAGCCTGATTCTCGATGAGGCGGCGCTGGCCGTGCTTGCGGTAGACGTTCTCCCCGGCGGTGATCGGCGTGGTCGTCGACTGCGTGACCTCGCGCTGAACGTCGTGGTTCTCCGGCGGGACGGGGTCTTCGAGCCACCAGACGTCGTACGGTTCGAGCGCTTTTGCAAGTCGCTTTGCGCTGCCGCCCGAAAACGTCCAGTGACAGTCGAACGCAACGTCTGCACGCGATCCGACGCGTTCGGTGACGGCCTCGACGATGCTGACCTTGTGATCGATTTCCGGTTCGCGCAGGTGACGGTTCGCGCGGTCTTTCTCGTGGCCCGATGGGACGTCGAGATCGAACTTCAGGGCGTCGTAACCGAGTTCTTCGACGACGCGTTCGGCCTCGTCGGCGCAGGCGATGGGGTCTGCCTCCTCCTCGGTGTGACAGTCACAGTAGACACGCATCTCGTCGCGGTACTTGCCGCCCATAAGCTGGTAGGCCGGGAGATCGAGAATCTTCCCTGCAAGGTCGTGCAGTGCGACCTCGATGCCGGAGATGGCGGTGACCGTGACGCCGCCGATCGATCCCTCACCGGACATCTTCTGGGTGAGATGCTCCGTGAGTCGGTCGATATCCAGCGGGTTCTCCCCCTGCAGGAACGGTGTCATTCGCTCGATGAGTTCCGGTGTGCCAGCACCCCAGTAGGCCTCGCCGGTACCGACGATCCCGGTGTCAGTGTAGATTCGGACGAGGGTCCATGGGAAGTTCCCATCGACCATCGTCGTCTGGATATCGGTGATCTCGACATCGCGACCGCCGCCTCGTTCATTCGTCACTCCCATCGTCTCAGAAGAGAGATCGCGCATCGTGTACTCCGCATTCGGATCGTGCAGGTCGCCGTAATTGACACCCATGCTCCGTGCTTTACTAAGCATACAGTAAAACCTTGAGATATGCCCCCGAACCCGTTCGGGCGAACCACGTATCGCCCTCCCTCGGGTCTCTCCGGATCCTGTGCACCGACTGGCCGAATGCCCCGTACCGAACGCTCTTTACGTTTCGACGCGCTGGATTCGAGCATGGATTACGAAGACAGTCTGGATCGGGCCATCGAGGAGACGCCCGATATCGGCGGCAGTGACGAGCGGCTCTCGATTCCCGACGCGACGGCCCAGAAAGACGGGGCATTCACGCGGTTTACGAACCTCTCCGACATCGCGGACACGCTCTCGCGTGATCCCGAACACCTCCACCGCTTCGTCCAGCGCGAACTCGGCACCAGCGGGACGTTCGAGGAGGGACGCGGCCGATACAACGGTAGCTTCTCCGACGGCGACTTCGACGCCGCAGTCGCAAAGTACACCGACGAGTACGTTACCTGTACCGAGTGTGGACTACCGGACACCCGACTCGTCCGCGAGGACCGGACGCCGATGCTTCGCTGTGACGCTTGCGGTGCGTTCCGGCCGGTCTCGAAACGCTCCAGTACGAGCAGCAACGTCTCGACGGCCGCCGTCGAGGAGGGCAAGACCTACGAGGTCAAGATCACTGGCACGGGACGGAAAGGCGACGGTGTGGCCGAGAAAGGCAAGTATACCATCTTCGTCCCCGGCGCGGAGGAAGGGGACGTAGTCGAAGTGTATATCAAAAACATCAGTGGCACGCTTGCGTTCTCACGGCTCGCGAACTAGGTACGAAAGGGGAGAATTTCACGGGTCCGAGACCCGCAAATCAGTTGGGGAACTGTCAGCATACGGAGCGTGGCCGTCTCGTGTGACGGGACTGTAAACGACCACACGCTATCCTGCCCATCCAATGTACTAAAGCTTGCGGCCTCTGCTGTCACGAGACCCGCCGAATGATGGCGATTTAACACATCTCGGGTAGCCTCTCTACGTCGAGTTTATCGAGCGCGACGAACTTCTCGATCAGCGCCGCAGCCTGGTCGTAGCTGGTTCGTCGTGGCGTCGTCCCCCTGGGCCGGTCGATCCCCGCCGCCTCGAACACCGTCTGGAGGAACGCCTCTCTGGCGGTCCGATTTTCGAAGAGCCCGTGGAGATACGTACCCAGAACGCTCTCGGTTGCCGCCCCAGCTTCGGGAAACGGCCGGTCGACCGGTCCCGTGAGCGTCGTTTCCCCCATGTGAATCTCGTAGCCCGACACCGGACCACTCGCCCCGTCGAGCGGCCCTGTCCCCGAAAGTTCTCGCCTGGTCTGTTCGAGGCATTTCTCCGACGAAAATCTGGTCTCGACGGGCAAGAGACCGAGTCCCTCGACTGTGGTTCGCTCACCTGTACCCTCGATATCTGCGTTCGTGATCCGCTCGCCCAGTAACTGGTAGCCGCCACAGAGCCCGACGATCGGGCCGTCGAACCGCCGGATCTCCTCGTCGAAGCCCGCATCCCGTAGCGCGAGCAGGTCGTCGACGGTGTTTTTCGTCCCCGGAAGTACCAGCGCGTCGGTGTCGCCGTAGGCTGCATCGGGTGGTCGGTACGACACCCGGACGCCGGACTCGCGTTCGAGCGGCTCCAGATCGGTGAAGTTCGAGATACGGGGAAGCCGCGGAACGGCGATCGTCACCGCGCGGTCGTCCGGGACGCCGTCCTCGGTGCCACGCAGGGAATGCTCGCCAACCGGGGGGAGCGAGACGCTGTCCTCGGCGGGCAGGCCGGGATCGTCGTAGGGGACGACGCCAAGTACCGACACACCCGTCCGTTCTTCGAACTCCGCGATTCCCGGTTCGAGGATCGAGCGATCGCCCCGGAACTTCGTGATGACGACGCCGCCAACCTGCTCGCGGAGGTCGTCGGGCAGGAGCGAGAGCGTCCCAACGAGGCTGGCGAACGCGCCGCCGCGCTCGATGTCCGCGACGAGCAGAATCGTTGCGTCGGTAAACCGGGCCGTCTCGACGTTCGCGAGATCCCGGTGGTGGAGGTTGATCTCACCCATCCCGCCCGCACCCTCGGCGACGACGATGTCGGCGTCGTCGGCAAGTCGTCGGTGCGCGTCGACCGCCGCCGCTCGCGCACGATCCCAGTGCTCGTCGTAGTACTCACCGGCCGAGTAGTGACCGACCACCCGGCCGTCGATCACGAGCTGGCTCTCGCCGTCGCCGCGCGGTTTCAACAGGACGGGATTGGCGTCCGTGGTCGGTGGCCGACGCGCCGCACGGGACTGGACGTACTGGGAGACGCCGATCTCGCCGCTTCCTGCGCCGTCATCAGCACCCGCCGTCTGGCCCGCCCGTGGGACGACCCGGGCGTTGTTGCTCATGTTCTGTGCCTTGAACGGCGCGACGTCGACGCCACGATCGGCGAGATATCGGCAGATCCCCGCAGCGATCGTGCTCTTGCCGACGTGGCTGGCCGTCCCGCCGATCAGGAGGGTCGGCGTGTCGGAGTCGTTTCTCGTATGGTCCTCGGCCACCGCAGCCGACTCCGCGTCGACGTCCTCGCGCCTCGTCAGTACTCGGTTCCCTTGCGGGCAGCCTGTCCGACGTCGATCGGATGTTTTACTTTGCCAACCTCGGTGACGAGATCCGCGTGTTCGAGGAGGTAGGTCGGCTCCTCGTGGCTCCCCGTCAGGACGAGTTCGAGCTCGTCAGGGGCGCGCTCGAGCAGATCGAGGAGCCCTTCGGGATCGACCAGCTCACGGTCCGCGGCGTACAGTATTTCATCGAGGATCAGCATGTGGAGGTCCTCGCCGTCGATACCCTCCATGATGAGTTCCCCGGCGCGCTCGAAGGCCGCCTGTGCCCGTTCGTCGTGGTCCGGATCGCCGCCCGCCGCGCCGAAGCCGTGCCAGCCGTAGTGGCCGGCGTTCTCGTACGTGAATCCGGGGATGTGCTCGATCGCGTTGTACTCGCCGCGGACGTCCTCGACGGTCTCGGCGCCGCCTTTCATGAACTGGAGCATGTGGACGCGGTAGCCGTGGCCCGCCGCGCGCAGTCCCATTCCCATCGCGGCGGTGGTCTTTCCCTTTCCGTCGCCCCACCAGACCTGGACCAGCCCGAACTCATCGGGTTCGCTCGGTTCGATGGGCTGGGCGGTTGGTTTCCGCCCGCCCAGTGTTGGTCCTTCGCTGTCACCGTCGTCATCAGTCTGGATATCGTCTGTCATGTGTCGAGTGTGTCGAGAAAACTGTCGAACGCGCCGCTCTCCGGGTGGACGTGGGCGTACGTCCCAAGGGTTCGATACTCGGTGAGCCCGTCCTGCTCGTCGTCGATACCGTCGCCACGCCGGACGTCGAAGGCAAACCGTGCGTCACCCGCAACGTCGGCGCTGGAGTAATGGAACTCGTGACCGCGCAGTCGCCCGCCACCGCTGGCAGTGAGCGTGTCGTCGCGGGCCTCCAGTTCGACGTGATCGAGCGCCTGATACCGGTCGTGCATCGTCACGTCGGCGGGGAGGATGCCCGCCATCTCGTGGCGCTCGCCGTCCGCCGTCGTCAGCGACTCACAGAGAGTCATCAGGCCGCCGCATTCGCCGAGGATCGGAAGACCCTCTGCGGCTCGCTCGGCCAGCGTCGACAGCGCAGGACTCGCCGCGAGCGACTCGGCGCGCAACTCGGGATAGCCACCGGGGAGGTAGACGCCGTCACAGGGGGGAAGGTCGTCGCCCGCCGCGGGCGAGAACGTCACCACGTCGGCCCGCTCCCGGAGCTGTTCGAGGGTCCCCGGGTAGGCAAAGGCAAAGGCCGTCCCACGTGCTACGGCGACCGTCGCGCCGGTGGCGTCATCGGTCGATGCTGTCTCCGTATCGGGTCGCGGTGGGGTATGCGCGATATCGCGCAGCCGATCCGCTCGCAGGTGTTCTGCGGCGGCGTCGAGAGCTTCGACCGGGAGCGCGGCTTCCTCGCCCAGCTCCAGCCCGAGATGTCGATCCGGGATTTCGAGGTCGTCGTCCGGCGGGATCCGGCCGAGATACTCGATCGACTCGGGCAGCGCGTCCCGGATTCCTGCCTCGTGTCGACCGCCGTGGGCGCGCTGGGCGATGACGCCGACCACGTCGATCTTGCGACCCGCCTGCTCTGCGTACTGCTGGAAGCCGTAGGAAGTGGCGGCGACGCTTTCCATCCCCGCCTTCGCGTCAACCACGAGCACGACCGGCAGATCGAGGGTCTCTGCAACCATCGCGGTCGAGGAGCCGTCGCCGTCGTACAGCCCCATCACGCCCTCGACGACGCAAATGGTTGGCGGGTCTTCGGCCTCAGTCGGTCGATAGTAGTTCCGTCGCACCCCGGAGCTCCCCTGCAGCCAGCAATCCAGCGTCCGGGACGGACGGCCAGCGACCGCCTCGTGATGGCTGGGATCGATGAAGTCCGGGCCAGCCTTCGCTGGCTGGACTCTCTCACCTGATCGTTCGAGGGCCCGAATAGTGGCGAGCGTCGCGACGGTCTTGCCGACCCCGGAGGCCGTTCCGCCGAGCACGAATCCCTTCACACCCGATTACCCCGGATCGACATCGGTCGCCTCGAACTTCCTGTCCTGGTCATCTGGATACAAAAACAATTGCAATAAATAAAAATTTGTTGTGCTTCACATCTCGAGAATGGCCGGTAGCGCAGACCGCTTCTCGGCGGCGATGTAATCGCATCTGGTTACGATAATGCCTAATAATTATGTAAGTAGCCGATAGTCGTTGTATCATACACGATGCATCGACGCGAGTTCGTCGCGACGCTCGGGGGAGGGACAGCGGTGGCGATTGCAGGATGTAGCGATACTGATGATAGCGGCGACGCGGGGATTACCGACGAAACGCTGACGCTCACGACGACGACGAGCACGTACGACACCGGGCTGGTCGACGAACTGAACCTCGCCTTCGAGGAGCGGTTCGGCACGGGGGTCGCAGCGGTCAACGAGGGGACCGGTGCGGCACTCGAAACCGGGCGACGCGGCGACGCGGACGTCGTCATGGTCCACGCCCGGTCGCTCGAAGACGAGTTCATCCGGGAGGGCTACGGCGTCAACCGCCGTGATCTGATGTACAACGACTTCGTTGTCGTCGGACCGGACGACGATCCCGCAGGGATCGACGGAATGGATGACGTCACGGAGGCGTTTCGAGCGATCGCCGACTCCGAGAGCGTCTTCGTCTCGCGGGGCGACAGCTCCGGCACGCACACGAAGGAACTCGAACTCTGGGACGCCGCCGGGATGGATCCGGGAGGAGAGTGGTACCGAGAGGCCGGGAGCGGGATGGGGCAGGTGCTCGTACAGGCCGACCAGAGCGAGGGCTACACGCTCGCCGATCGTGGTACCTTCCTCTCGATGCGCTCACAACTCGGGGTGGGGATCCGCGTTGAGGGGCCGATCGAGGAGGGACCGGAGCTGCTGGCGAACCCCTACGGGATCGTCGCCGTGAACCCCGCAGTCCACGACAACGTTGCATACGATCTCGCGCTCGCCTACATCGGCTTTCTCACCTCGCGGGTGGGCCAGGACGTCATCGAGTCTTACACTGTCGAGGGCGAACAGCTGTTCTTTCCGCGGGCGCTTTCAGAAGAGCCGAACTTCGAACAGTACCTTCCGGAAGACTGGACGCGGGAGGAGTGCTGAGAGATGGTCGGCGCGATCGTCGAGCTTGCAACGCTCCCGCTCGTCGAGTTCCCCTTCGAGTCGAACTACGTACGGAGTATCGTCTTCGTCTCGCTGTACGTGAGCCTCACAGCCGTCGTACTGAGCACGCTCGTCAGCCTTCCCGTCGCGATGCTCGTCGGCTTCGCCGAGTTCCCGGGCCGACGGCTCGCGATCGCGCTGATCAACACCGGGATGGGCCTGCCGAGCGTCGTCGTCGGGCTGGCGGTTCTCTTTCTCGTCTCGAATCAGGGGCCGCTCGGGACCTTCGATCTCGTGTTCACGAAGGAGGCGATGATCATGTCACAGTTCGTGCTCGCCACACCCGTGATCACCGGCGTCAGTCTCGCCGCCGTCACGGGCGTGGATGAGGGGGTCCGGGACGCCTCCTACGCGCTCGGCGGGACGCGCCTCGACGTTGCACTCGTCACGATCAAGGAAGCCCGGTACGGGATCGCTACAGGCGTTCTGGCCGGGCTCGGGCGAGCGATCAGCGAGGTCGGCTCCGTCCTTATCGTTGGCGGAAACATCGCCGGCGCGGACGGCACCGCAATTACGCGAACGTTGACGACCGCGATCCAGCTCGAAGCCCGACAGGGTCGCTTCGAGCTTGCACTCCTGCTCGGCGGAATATTGCTCGTACTCGTCTTGCTGGTCAACGCTGTCGTGCTCCGGCTCGGGGGTGGGCGGATATGAGCGATCGAGTGATCGAGACCAAACGTCGCCGAGTCGAGGATGGGATCGTCGCCACGGACGTGAGCCACGGGTTCGACGACACCGGCGTACTCGATGAAATCTCGCTCGGCCTCGAACGCGGTGAGATCCTCGCAGTGATCGGTCCCTCGGGGACCGGCAAGACGACCCTGCTGGAGCTACTCGCCGCGTTCTACCCGCCCGACGAGGGGGAGATCCGGATGAATGGAGGGGACGTCTGGTCCCAGTCCGAACGCGAGCGCCTCATGGCGCGACGCCGGATCGGCATGGTGTTTCAGGAGCCGAACCTGTTCGACGCAACCGTCCGACGGAACGTGAGCTACGGGTTGCACGTCCGGCGCGACTGGCGATCCCGGATCCGGGAGTGGGGTGCGCGGCTCTTCGGCGCACGCACGACTCACAGGGTGACCGACGCGCTGGAGACGGTCGGCCTCGCGGACGTCGCAACACAGACGGTTAGATCCCTCTCGGGCGGTGAGGCACAGCGGGTCGCGTTCGCCCGGGCGCTCGCGTACGATCCCGACGTCCTGTTGCTGGACGAGCCGACCTCGGATCTCGACCCGCGAAACACCGCCCTGATCGAGGAGGCAGTCGGAACGGCGCGGAACCGGGGGATCGGCGTCGCCGTGGCGACCCACGACATGCACCAGGCGGAGCGACTGGCCGACCGGGTAGCGGTGATGCTCGATGGAAGCCTCATCGAGGTCGGGCCGGCAGAGCGGGTGTTCAGTGATCCCGATGATCCCCGGGCGCGGCGGTTCATCGACGGCGAACTCGTCTACACGGCGGGTGAGAACGGTGACTGAGACGCGCGGACGGGGTGAGGCGGCGCTCGTCGAGGGGGATGTCGAGTTCGACGCCCGCGACGCCGCGTTGCTCCGCGCGATCGCACAGGCCGGGTCGGTTGCGAGGGCCGCCTCCGAACTCGATCGCTCCCGGGCACGGGCGCTGACACGAATCGAGGCGCTCGAAGCGGCCTTCGGGTCGCTCGTCCGGCGGCAGCGCGGTGGTCGCGACGGCGGTGGGAGTCGCCTTACTGAGACTGCGAGGGATCTGCTGAACCGCTACGAGCGGCTCCGGGCCGCCCTCGACGCGACGGCCCAGGTTCCCGAGACTGTCCTCTATGGGGACGTCACGTCGGTCGACGGCGAACTCGCGCTGGTCGAGACGCAAGTGGGCACGGTGCGAGGCCTCCACGACGGGAGCGAGCGAGGCCAGCGGGTCCAGGTTCGGATCGGCGCGGACGCGATTACGGTGCTCGACAACGCAGCAGAACCGGACCCAGACGCGACGAGTGCGAGAAATCGGGTTTCGGGCGAGGTCGTCGGAATCGACCGCGGTGAGACCGTCGTGACAGCACATATCGAGGTCGGCGGAACGACGTTTGAGACGCTCGTCACGTCGGACAGCGAGCAGCGCCTCGGGCTGAGGGAGGGCTGTCAGGTCACGCTTACCTGGAAGGCAACGGCGACGCGGATCGTCGGCGATCGGGAGTGATCTCAGGGACGAAACACGTTCGCGGAGCGGTCGGTCACCACTCCATACTCCGCGTCGGCGACCGTCTCGGGAACCGGTGTTTCGTCGTATCTGGCCCCAAGACTGGCCTGAAGCGCGTCCCGCACGCAGGCCCGGGCCGCCGCGCCGATCGGTGTTCCGCTGCCAGTGAACCGTATCGGCTCGACGCCGCCGGACGAGTTGCCAGCCCCGACGATCACCGCATCCGTGGTGGTCCCCGGAAAGCCCGTCTCGCGCAGGAGCGTTGCCGCTTTGGCCTCTGCGACGACCGCAATCAGGTTGGCGAGTGCGCCCGCCGCGAGTGGGTGATCGACGTGGACGAGCAGGTTCACCGTCCCCGGTTCGGGATGTTCTGTATCGCTATCTCCGTGGGACTCCGGGTCCGCAGCGGTGTCCTCCTCGGGAAACAGAGTGGCGGGATTCGAGACGCCCGCGGTGGCAACCGCGAGCACGTCGATGCTGTCCTTGCTGCTGTTTTTATCGCCCGCGTCGCGCTCGGCGGTGAGCCGTGCACAGCGCGCGTGGGTCATTTCGACGCCGGTAAGCAGCGTCGGCCCCACGTGCTCGAAGCCTGCCTGAGTCCGTCGCTCCGCGATATACTCATCCAGATCGGTCCGATCCCAGCCATCCGGGACCGTGCAGTTGTACGCGGCGTCTGCCCGGATTCGTCCACCGTCCCAGCCCGTCGAGAGCCACGATGTCTCGGGGGCGAGCAGTTGCAGGACCTCGTTGCGAACCCGAATATCAGGCATTCACGAGCACCTCCAGCAGCCGATCGTTCGCCTCGCTATCCTTCATGGCGACCCGAACGTGCGAGTCGAGTTCGCGGAACGTCCGGGCGTCCCTGAGTGCGATTCCGTGTTGGTGTGCGTGTGCCAGCAGGTCGTCTACCTCCCCTTCGCCGACGTCGAGGAGGAGGAAGGGAGAATCCGATGGATGGACGTCGTATCGGGCCGAGAGTGTCTCCCGCATCCGTTCGCGCTCGTGCTCGATGCGCCGACGCGTCTCGGCGACGAACTCGTCGGCGCGGAGACAGTGGGCTCCGACCGCCGCGGCGGGCGTCCCGAGGTTCCACGCACGGCGTGCGGTCTGCAGTGTGTCACGCTCGTCTCCTGTCGCAACGGCGAAGCCAGCCCGGAGGCCCGGCAGGCCGAACAGCTTCGTCAGCGAGCGCGCGACGATCACGCCCTCCTCCCCGGCAAGCGAGGGTATGTCGGTGAAGCCGAGGAACGCCTCGTCGACGAGCAAGCGGGTATCGACGTCGCGACAGCGGGCTGCGAACTCGCGGAGTGCGTCGGGATCGTAGGCCTCTCCGGTCGGATTGTTCGGCGTGCAGACGATGGCGAGGGCGTGGTCGGCCGGATCGGCGTCGAGCAACCGGTCGTGAGACACGAACGCGGGGTCCGCTCCCTGTAACTCGACCTCCCGGGCGTACTCGCCGAAACTCGGTGTCGGGACGAGCACGCTCTCGCCGGCGTCGACGGTCGTCTCGATCGCCAGCCGGATCGCCGCGAGCCCGCCGGGGGTCGGGACGATCTGTTCGGGACCGCACTCGACATACTCCGCGGCGGCGGCCCGGAACTCCGGATAGGCGTCGTTCGGATATCGGCGCGAGGCCGAGAACGCCTCGCGGTAGACCGCCTCGGTGCCAGGCGGTATCTCCGTATTTGTATTGGCACTAAAATCTAGCTCCTCCGGATCGTCGCTCCCGCCGTGGGGTACTCGGTCGGTCGTCCGCACCGCGTCGGGATCCATCTCAGCGGTCACCTCGATCGGCTGCTGGCGCGCTTTCCGGCGTCGAGTCGGGATCGAGCCGATCGTACACCGCCGCGATCTGCGCTCTGATCGTCTTCATTCCGATCCCATCGCGCTCGGCAAGCGCCAGCGCCCCACCCATCCCGACGCCCTCTTTCGCTTCGCCAGCGACGTATCGCTCCATTGCGACGTGCTCGCTTCGCTCGAAGCCGGGATCGGTCGCCGCTACGTCGAGGTCGAGCGTCGATGCTGCGGCATCGAGGTCGACCGCCGGGTCGGCGGCGACAAAGGAGGTAGTAGCCAGTGAGAGAGGTTCGTCACATCCGAACGCCCGAACCAGCGCGGCGGTCGCGACCAGCTGTGTCCCGCCCGCGAGCGTCACCGAACTCCCGGATTCGAGCGCGCCGACGGTCAGACCTGCGACGGTCGCCTGGACCGGGTCGCCGACCGCCTCGACAGCAGTCAGTGGCGAGTCGACCAGCTCGCCGGGAGCACTCCCGCTCGCATCGAGCGCCGCTGTGGCGACCTGCTCTTTCAGTGGGATTGGGTTCTCGGGCAGCGACGAGGAGACGCCCAGATCGGTGCCGAGCGCGCGGAGCAGCGCCGCGGCGGTCGTCGTCCCGCCGGGGATCGTCTCGCCGATAAATAGCTCGTCATCCGGCAGCGACCGGCCGAGTTCACGGGCGCGATCGAACACCGCGTCGACGTTCGGGACGGCACGCTCCTCGCGGATGTCGCGGCCCGGCTCGGCACCGACCGAAACCGTCGGTGCGTCGGTTTCGGCGGCGAGCCCGGCATCGATCACCGTCACATCGAAGCCGACCTGCTCGCGAACGGCACGCGAGATCACCGCGGGGGTTGGACAGCCGGTCGGGCTGACGGGGACCAGATCGCTCGATACGGGCTGGCCGTAGACGAGGATCTCCGCGTCGATCGCAGGGGTGTCCGCCATCAGTTCCGGCGTGGCTCCCGCGGCGCTGATCCCCTCGATGGTCGCCGTCCGCGTCGTTCCGGCCGCAAGGACGAGTCTCATAGCAGTGCCTCCGCGATCCGTGCGTCTCGCGCTCGATTCACGTTCACCACCAGTCGCTCGTCGTCTGTCAGGTACATCGTATCCGTGTTCGTGTCAGTTGGTGCACCGACCACGTTCAGGCCGGTCGGCGCGATCCGGTCGGGCATTTCCTCGCTGTCTGCTCGCCCGTCGATCAGCTCCGCAGTCATCGCGTCCCGTTCCATTACGGTATCCGCGGAGACGCCGAGACGGTCTTTGCGCGTGGCCGGGACCGCAACGGTCATCGAACCGCCGTCGATCCCAATAGCTGCGTAGGCGGAAAGCATGCTGTCGACGACGCAACCGGTCAGCAGCGGCAGATCCGCGGCGACGGTCAGGACGGGCCGATCGATATTGTCGAGTGCCGTCGAGAGGTCCGTAACGTAGCCCTTGCCGGGCGTCTCGATCACCGAAACACGCTCGGCGATGTGTCCGCGCGTTTCGGGCGTTGCGGGCGAGACGGCAGCGTGGACCTGGTCGACCTCGCTCGCCTCGAGCGCATCCAGCACCCGGTCGACCATCGGCCTCCCGTCGATCGGGTACATCGGCTTTTCGGGAGCGTCCCTGCCAAGCGAGTCCGCGAGGCGGGTCCCTTCGCCGCCACACATCACGAGAGCGTCCACGCGATCACCCCCATCACATCGCCGGTCCAGAGCGTCCACGCGAGCACGCCAGCCAGTAGCCCCCCGAGCCGCCCGAGCTCGGTCGTCGCACCGAGCACGTCGCCGTTGACGCCACCGAGCATGGCACTGGACCAGCGATAGAGTGCGAGTGCGACCGCGACCGCCGCGACGACGGCCGCCGTGGCGACGTACGACGGACGAGCGAGCACGACAGCGGGAAGCGCGACCAGCACGGGTGCGACGAGGCTTCGGGGGCCGTTGACACCGGTCAGTTGGCTTCCGAGCCCCTCGTGGGGCGCGGTGCCGACACAGACCAGTACGGCGGTTCCCAGTCTCGCGCCGACCTCCGCGGCGACGACGATGCTCGCCGCAACGGCGATGGGGGCCCCCGCAAGCGGAACGGCCGCGAGCACGAGGCCGAGAAGCAGCCCGACAAGTGCGAGCGTCCCGCCGACGCCGAGGGAGCTGTCTTTGAGCACCTCGCGCCGTCGCTCCGGGTCGCCATGGACCACCGCGGCGTCACCCAGATCGGCGACGCCGTCGGCGTGGTTGATACCCGTGACAGCGTACAGGACGAGGACGTACAGAAACGCCGTAATGGTCGGCGGGGCGGGAACCAGAAAGACGAGCGCGCCGAGCACGCCGACGAGATAGCCGACGGCCGGGAACGTTGCGGGGGTGCGGGTAAACGCTTCCCACCCAGTTTCGTCGTGACCGACCGGGAAGCGAGTGAGAAACCCGACAGCGCCACGCAGCCCTGCAAGGCTCAGAACAGCCACGCGATCACCCCCGGCAGCGCGGCAAGGGCGTACGCGAGCAGTCCAGCGCGGCCGACGAGCGCGACGCCGCGACGGGCCTGCTCCGTGGTCGGCAGCGAGGCGAGTTCGTTGAGGACGTACGCGTCGGGCTTTTCGAGGCGGACCTGCAGCGCGCCCGCGGCGGTCGCCATCGGCCACCCGGAGTTGGGCGAGGCGGTCTCGCCGCGCCACCGTCGCGCAGTCAGCACGGGATCGGGCGAGAGCGCCGCTGCAGAAAGCAGCAGGGCGCTAAGGCGGGCGGGCACCCACATGACGAGGTCGTCGAGCCGGGCACTTGCCCAGCCGTGGGGTTTCGAGGGGTACCCGAGCATCGAGTCCAGCGTGTTCACGGCCTTGAGCCACGCCGCCGCGGCGGCACCCAGCGCGATCGAGACCGGCGCGAGCAGGGCAAAGGCGAGCAACGGCGCGACCAGACCATCCGCGAGGTTCTCGCTTGCGCTCTCAACGGCGGCACTGCGTAGCAGGGCGGGCGAGAGGTCAGCAGGATCACGCCCCGCAAGCGCTGGCAACCGCTCGCGGGCCGCGGCTGGGTCCGTCGCGCTGGCCTCTATTACGCCTGCAGCCTCCTCCAACAGCATCTGTAAACTGGTCGTCGTAAAGAGGACGGTTCCAGTGGCGAGGACACCCAGCAGGGGATGAAGTGCAACAGCCACAGAGACGATACCGAACGCGACAGCCGTCGGGAGCACGGGAAGTGCCAGTGCCATACCGACACCAGCCAGCCGTGGTCGAGCCCATTCCCTGTCAGCCCGACCGACGAGGCTCCCGAAGAGGGCGACTGGATGGATCCGTGACGGGAGTTCACGCACAGTCCGGTCGAGGATGGCCGCAAGCACGACCGCGAGCGTAATTTCGACGGCCACGGTTACGCCACCTCGTCGAGCAGGTCCGGCAGGTCGGCAAGCGAGTGCTCGTCCAGCAAGATGGCGGTCCCACCGACAGCCTCGATGCCAGCATCAGTGTCCGGATCGTCCCCGACGTGGATCACAGACTCGACGTCAACACCCAGCCTGGAGGCGAACGACTCGAATGCACGGGGATCGGGTTTGCGCCACCCACAGCCGGCGCTCGATACGATCACGTCGAACGCCGATCGGTCGATATCGGACCGAAGCAACGCTCTCGGAACGAGCTCGGGCACGCTACAGTTCGAGAGGACGCCAACCTGCCCGTGCTCGGCCGCGGCCGAAACCGCGTCGACAGCACCGGGACGCGTTTCGACAGTCGGGTCGAACGCCGCGACGACTGCCCGGCGCACGACGTTGTTCGTGGGGGATACGCCACGGCTTCGGAGCGCTGCGGCGACGTGTGCGGGAAGCGGAACTTCCGCCCCTTCAGGAGCGTCGATCTGGACCTCCCGGTAATCAGCTACAAACTCCGCTGGAACGTCGACGCCGCGGCTCGTCAGTTCCGCGGCGACGGCGTCGGCTGGTGAGTCCGGCCGATCGACCGACACGAGCGTCCCGAAGAGGTCGAACGAAACTGCCACTACCGGTGTATTACTCCAAGTCGACTTGAACACGACGGTCCCGGACGGAGATCTATTCCTCTAACAAACGACAAAATTTTTACTGAGCAAGAGCGATCAGTATATAATGGTCGAGGCGTTTGCCGTCGCAAGCGGAAAGGGGGGAACGGGGAAGACGACAGCGACACTCGCGCTCGGCATGGCGCTGGCCGAGGAGCACGACGTGACGATCGTCGACGCGGATACCGGGATGGCGAACCTCCTCTTTCACGCCGGGCTCGACGACGTCGAGACGACCCTCCACGACCTGCTGATAGCCGAGCGAGACGTGCCGGTCGAGGCGGCGGTCTACGATCGCCACGGACTTTCGGTCGTGCCCTGCGGGACGAGCCTGGCGGATTTCGAGTCGGCCGAACCGGAGCGACTGCGCGAGGTCGTCGCAACCCTTGCCGAGAACACGGACGTTCTCCTGCTCGATTCGCCAGCCACCCTTGGCTCAAAAAGCGCCGTGCTGCCGATCGTACTCGCCGATCGGGTGCTCCCCGTGCTGGCACCGACGATCCCGGCGCTGAGCGACGGGCTGAAAGTTCAGGAGTACGCGAGCTCGTACGGAACGGACACGGCTGGCGTCCTGTTCAACAAAGTACGCGAGGAAGGGCGCATGGACACTGTCGTCGACCGGACCGAACGCTACTTCGAGGGACCGGTCCTCGGCACTGTCCCGGAATGCTCCGCACCGCATCAGGCGAGAGCTGCTGGTGAACCGCTACTCTCGTATGCACCCAGCTCACCCGCGGCCGTCGCGTTTACCGAGGCCGCTTCGGAGCTGACGATCGAATCCGGCGACTCGGCGGATGTCGCGGCGCGTTTCAAAAGCGCGGTCGTCCCTGACAGACCATGAAGGTCCCACACGGTCGGTTGCTACGATCGCGGGTCGTATCGAACCCAGCGACCGCGTTTTCTACCGTCCTTGACGACTCGTTGACCGGCTATCTCGTATTCGAGCCACAGGACACGCTGTTGCTCGACGACCGGGGCCGTGGTGTCGTGACCGTTCGGAACGGCGTCCCGGTTCTCGTCTACCACACGGGGACGGATCGTGGTGGCGTCGACGGACTCGCTGATCTGGCCGTTCCTGGCCCCTACAAGATCGATGTGTTCGAGCTGTCTGACGCGGAGATCGAGCGACTACACGACGCCGACGAGCTTCGGGTCCCACCGGGAGAACCGGCCGAGCGGGTCGCCGGGGACCCCCATCTGGCGGACCGGACGCGGTCCCGTGCCCGCGAGCACGGGCTGTTCCCCGACGACGTCGCTAATCTGGACACGAATGAGGATGCCGTCGTCTCCTTCCTATCCGACGAGGAGCGGATCGAAGCGATCAAACGACAGGCTCGCGAGGACGCCGAACGACAGGCCAGCGAGTGGGGGTTGAACGACGAACTGGCTGGCTCTGACCAGTGAGGCTGTAGCTGCTGTCACCAGCTCTAGAATAGACGTATTTTCGTAGCCTTGCTAGATGCCCCCATGGAGCCGTCGACGCTCACAATCCTGTGGCGGCTTGCCGTTACCGCGTTCGTCATCGTCGCACCGACACTCCTGTTTCTCGGCCTCCTCCGCGGGCTCGAACTGCTCCGGGACGACGAGTTGATCAACAAGATCGCCGATGCAGAGCATCTTCGTGTCGACGACACCGACGACTTACTCAGGATCCTCTCTACGGATACCGTGATCGACAGCGACGCTGACCCCGCGTTGGACCGGTTGGCGGACGCGACCACCACAACCCGCTGTCAGCACTGTGGCGCACCGAACCAGTCGACGGCAACATACTGTCACGACTGTCTGGAGCCGATCGGCTGAGCGGCGTCCGCGACGGCGGCGAACGCTGCCGCACCCCCCGAGTATTTCACCTCGGCTAATTATATCTAATTACACGATGTCGAACGACGTTCCCGACTACGCCGACGTCAACTACGATGACGGTGCGGACGAGACGTTCGAGGAGTACAGTACCTTACAGGCGAAAATCGAGAAGGCAGTCGAGGTTACCCGGCGTGGCCTCGAGGAGTACGAGAACCCCGCCGTGATGTGGACTGGCGGAAAGGACTCGACGCTCACCCTGTATTTCATCAAGGAGGTCGCCGAGCGCTACGACCTCGAGGTTCCGCCTGCGGTCTTCATCGACCACTTCCAGCACTTCGACGAACTCCACGACTTCGTCGACCGATGGGCCGAGGAGTGGGACCTCGACGTGATCTACGCACGCAACGAGGATGTGGGCAACTACGTCGAGGAACACGGCCTCGAACCGGGCGACGACATCCCGATCGACGAGCTCTCCGAGCACAACCAGCACCACGTCCGGGAGATCCTGGAGTACGAGGAGGACACGTTCCCGTTCCTGCTGGACACCTACGTCGGCAACCACCTGCTCAAAACCGTCGCGCTCAACGACGCGCTCGAAGACTACGATATCGACGGTGTCATCTCCGGCGTCCGCTGGGACGAGCAGGAAGCCCGTGCCGACGAGACGTTCTTCAGCCCACGACATGATCCCGATATCTACCCGCCCCACGACCGTATCCAGCCCATCCTCCAGTTCGAGGAGCGGGCGGTCTGGGATGCCTTCTGGCACTACGTCGTGCCGGACACCGTCGAGGCGTTCCCGGACGAAGGGTTCATCCCTGAGAGTGCCGACGACCTGCCCGAGGGCGTGGGGATCGACGACGTTCCGATCTCGCCGAAGTACTTTGCCGGGTTCCGATCGCTCGGTAGCGAGGTCTCGACCGAGAAGACGACCGAGGATCCCGCATGGTTGCAGGATCTCGAAGGGACGACCGAGCGCGCAGGCCGCGCCCAGGACAAGGAGGACCTGATGAAGCGCCTGCGCGATCTCGGCTACATGTAGGCCACCGACGGTCGCCGCTCGTTTTGTGGCTCCCCAATACGCCGACAACCCTTTTGACGCCGCGACCCACTCTGTAGGTATGAGCGACCAGCACGCCGACGACCTACCGAAAACCGACGCCGAGTGGCGCGAGCGCCTGACCGAGGAGGAGTACAAAATGCTTCGCAAAGCCGGGACCGAGCCTCGATTCAGCGGCGATCTGCTCGACGTCAAAGGAGAAGGCGAGTTCGCCTGTGCGGGCTGTGGGTTGACCCTGTTCGACGCCGACACCAAGTACGACTCCGGAAGCGGCTGGCCGAGCTTTTATGACATCGTCGACGAGGACAATGTCGAGACGCAGGTCGACAGGAGCCTCGGGATGACACGGACGGAAGTGGTCTGTGCGCGCTGTGAGGGACATCTCGGCCATCTCTTCGATGATGGGCCGGAACCAACAGGCCAGCGTTACTGCATCAACTCGGCGTGTCTCGACTTCGAGCCCAGCGAGAAAAGCTGAGGGTGGAGACGTCACTACGGGACGCGCGTCCCAGTGTGTGAACCACCCTTCCGAGCGCGGGCGTTACTCCTCGTCCTCTTCTTCGCGTTCGTTCAGGAACTCGTGGGCCTGTTCGAGGATCTCTCGGGGACCATCCTGCGTGATCGTATTGATCGCCTGTTCGTAATCACGCCACTGCAGATCCCGGTGTTCGTGGGACAGCTCGGCACTGGCCTCGAACGATCTGGCGATGAACAGATGCACCGTCTTGTGGATGGTGTTCCCGTCGGCTTCGAAGACGTAGTCGTAGTCCTCTCGGAACCCATCGAGTAGTCGGAAATCGGCGATACCAGCTTCCTCTTCGACCTCACGGATAGCCGTCTGCTGGAGCTCTTCGGTCCCCTCGACGCCGCCCTTGGGGAACTCCCAGTCCCCGGGTCGGCTTTTGAGGAGCAGATACTCCCGGCGGCCCCGCGTATCCCGAAAGAGGATCGCGCCCGCGCTCGTCGCTTCAACCGTCATTACCGTAAGGTAAACGCGCACCCGTTAAGAGAATATCGGACGAGCGACCGGACGCGTCGTTCGAAAACAGCTCCCCCCGAGTCCCCTAGTAAGACTCTGACACACGCAAAATCGATAGAGTGGGGTTTTTACACACGGAGCGATCATACACAATCCAACCCCCAATGACCTTCGTCACGAAACTTACCCTGCAAAGCGGCGATCGGGCGGTCCTCGACAGCGTCGTCGAGGATATCCGCTCGACGACCGAGCGAAAAGGCGTCGAAATGAACGGCCCCCACTCGAAATCCCCCGAACGGCTCCGCGTTCCCCAGCACAAGCGGACGACCGGCGGCGCGGAGTTCTCCTCGTGGGACTACACGGTCTACACCCGCAAGATCGAAATCGTGGGTCATGACGAGATCGCCCGGCAGATTGCGGGCAAGGAGTTTCCCAACTCGTTGCACGTCGAAGTCGAGGTCGAGCAGATCAGTCAGGTCGGCTCCGGTTCGTAGGCTCGTTTCTTTCGCCGGTAGTAGTTAAGTGATCGCTCCCCAAGACACGGACATGAGTCAGACCAGCCGAGACGACCGCCTCGTCTCGCTTCGGCGCGACCTGCACAGGCAACCTGAACCCGCGTGGCGTGAGTTCTACACGACTGCACGGATCATCGAGGAAGTCGAACGCATTGGCGTCGACGAACTGTACGTCGGCGAGGACGCCCTCTCGGGCGAGGACCGACTGGCAGTACCACCGGACGCAGAGATCGACGAGTGGTTCGAGCGGGCCCAAACACTGCTCGCTGAGCAGGAGGGCAGCGACCCCGAAATTATCGAGCCGATGCGCGGTGGCTACACCGGTGCGGTTGCGGTGCTCGACCGCGGCGAGGGGCCGACGGTCGGCCTGCGCGTCGATATCGACGGCCTGCCGCGTCCAGAATCCGACGACCCGGAGCACGTTCCGGCGGCGGAGGGCTTTCGCTCGGAGACGGGCGCGATGCACGCCTGTGGCCACGACGCCCACGCGACCATCGGGATTGGTGTTCTCGAAGCGATCGTGGACAGCGACTTTGCGGGGACGTTCAAACTCTTCTTCCAGCCCGCAGAGGAGGTGATCGGCGGCGGCTCGGCGATGGCACAGAGCCGCCACATTGAGGATATCGACTACCTGCTTGCGGCCCACATCGGGCTGAACCATCCCACGGGCGAGATCGTCGCCGGGATCGGCGAGTTCCTGGCGGTCACCCAGCTGGAGATCGAGTTCGAGGGCGAGTCAGCGCATGCGGGCGCACAGCCCCAGATCGGCAAGAACGCGAACCAGGCACTCGCTGCCGCCGTCCAGAACCTCTATGGGATCCCGCGCCACGAGAAGGGCGGGACGCGGGTCAACGCTGGCGTGATCGAGGGCGGGACAGCCTCGAACATCGTTGCCGAGCAGGCCCGCGTCGAGGGTGAAGTGCGGGGCGATACAACTGCTCTGCGGGACTACATGCTCGATCGGGCCCACGACGTTGTCGAGGGGGCCGCCACGATGCACGGCTGTGAGGGCCACATCGAGGAGGGTGCAAGCGCGCCGAGCGCGGAGAGCGACGCCGAGATCGCAGACACCGTCGCCGAGGTCGCGACGAGCGTCGAGGCTGTCGACTCGATACTGGAGTACGATGCCCTCGGCGGGAGTGAGGATGCAACCTATCTGATGAAGGCGGTCCAGGACCGCGGCGGCAAGGCCTGTTACGTCGGGATCGGTACGGACCATCCCGGCGGCCACCACACCGCGACGTTCGACGTCGACGAAGCGAGTCTACCAATTGGCGTCGACGTGCTGTCCGGGGCGATCCGGCGGTTGAGCGAGTCCGGTCATCGAACCAATTAAGCCGAAAAAACACGTCACTCCGCATGTGTGGCCCTCCATGCCCGATCGCGTCCACCTCAGTCTCTGGCTCCGTATGCTCGCCGCCTGCGGGCTGTTCGTACTGGTCCTCCTCCCTGTGTTGCTCGCCGGTGCGCTGGTCGCCATCCTGTTCGTGGGGCTCTTCGCCTGGACGTTCGGCACGTGGGGGCTCTCCCTCGTGCAGGGGGTTCTCGGTGCGGTCGGCACGTCCGAAACGGTAATCGACGTCGCAACCGCGCTCGTCCTCGGCGGCTACGCGTTCGTCGGCCTGTACCTGCTCGTCCGACTCGGCCGGAGAGTGCCGGACCACGTCCGTTCGTTCGTCGGCAATCTCGAAGCCACCGCGGCGATCCGGGACATCGAGACGACCACGGTGCGCGATCTCGGTGAGACCATCGAGATTGCTTCGGGGAAAGTGATAGACGTCACTGAACTCGAACATCGCGTCGCACGTCTCGCACAGCAGGCGGACGTCCCGCCGCCGGACGTCGAGATCACCCGGAGCTGGACGCCAACGGCGGTTACAGTGGGCTACCGGGCCGCCGACTCGACGATCGTCTTCTCGACAGGTCTCCTCGATGCCGTCGAGGGTGACGAACTCGACGCCGTCATCGCTCACGAACTCTCCCACGTCAAGCACCGGGACACTGCTGTCATGACCGGGCTGTCGGCGGCGACGGCGATGGCCGGGCGCATCGTCGCACAGCTCGGTGTCCACGTCCTGATCGTCGCCGGACTCGTCGCGCTCGCGGTCTGCAAGTGGTGTGTCGCCGTCGTCGCGCGCTGTCGCGAGCGGGCAGCCGACGACGGCGCGGTGGCGATCACCGGCGATCCGGCCGCGCTCGCGAGTGCTCTCGAATCGCTGGACCGCGAGCTGGATATCCGTCCGGCAGCAGATCTCAGGGAGAGTGACTCCGCCGCCGCGCTCTCGATCCTGCCGCCACCGTGGGAGGAACGTGGACGGTTCGACCGGATCAGGCGGTTCGTCCGCCGTCGCCTCTATGGGACGCATCCCTCGACGGAAGAGCGAATCGAGCGCGTCCTCGAAAAGTACTGAACTACTCGACGACGAGGTAGCCGACCATCTCCTCGTGTTCCTCACAGACGTACCGGTACTCGCCCGGTGTCTCGGGGACGAACTCGATCTCGAACCCGGCCTCCTCGACTCTCTCATGGCCCTCGAATTCGCCCCCATCTGGCAGGTGTGTGGGGCTGACCGTGTGCCCGTCGTGCAGCCAGACCCATCGGAGCGTCGTCCCAGTCTCGACCCGGACGGCATCGGGCTCGAACACTGCCTCCCCACCCGACCCGACCTCGATTGTCGCCTGTGTTTCGTCCGTCCAGTCAACCGGCTCCGGGATATTCAGCTCCACTGGTTCTCCGTCCCCGTTAGTGTCGTCCACATCACCGTCGTCCGGGGATTCCTCGTTTCCACCGTCGGCGTTTTCCTGATCTTCGTTTTCGCCGTCATCATCGCCAGAACACCCCGCCAACCCGGCTATGCCGGTCGCCGACAGCATCGCAAGAACCTCCCGACGAGTACTCAGGATCATCTATCAGGTCGTTTGAAAGCGCGAGGTGAAAAACTCTCGTGCAAGGACGTCAGCATCAAGACTACAGTGACCGTGGTACAAGCGTCAACATCGCCGTGAAAGATATCAAGAGACGGAGTCTTCCGTGATGACGAGACGGTTTGTGTCTCGAACCACTTGACCTCTCAGACGGGTCACTTTCCGAACCGGTGTGGCACTGCCGACATTATTTTGCCCGCTCCCCGTCAACGACGGCTATGACCGATCTCAGCGGGCGGGCGTGGCGTTCGATCCCGGAACAACGCCTGTCCGGTCCCATGACAATGGCACTCGACGAAATCGCGGCCAGGACAGCAGTAGATGACGGTGTACGGACGGTTCGAGTCTACACATGGGATCCGGCGACGCTTTCACTCGGCTATGGACAGGACCCGGATTCGGTTGACTGGGAGTACTGCCAGCGGGAGGGGATCGACGTGACGCGCAGACAGACTGGCGGCGGTGGGATTTACCACGACACCTACGGCGACATCTCCTACTCGATCATCGTCCCCGCCGAGGAGGTGCCGGGCGACCTGATGGAGACCTACGAACTCCTCTGCGAACCGATTTTCGATGCCTTCGAGCGTATGGGCGTCTCCGCCGCGTTCGCGGATCGGGAGTACCCCGAAATACATCGTCCAGCTTGCTATCTCCGGGCGATCGATCCGGCCCATGATATTCTCGTCGACGGCCAGAAGATCAGCGGTAACGCCCAGTATCGACAGCGCGATGCAGTCATCCAGCATGGCTCGCTCTCGTTCGATCTGACGCCCGAGCGCCATCTCGGCGTCTTCTCGAACCCCGATACTACGCATGAACGGTTTCGCAAACGAGTCACTGGTATCCGCGAACACGCCGACATCTCGCGGGAGACGGCAGCCGATTGCCTCGAAGCCGCGCTCCGTGAGTGGGCAGATGCGGACGACGGCGAGTGGTCGGAAGCGGAGCTGGAAGACGCGACGGCCCTCGCCGATCGGAAGTACGGCTCCGATACGTGGGTTCGCGATCGGACGGTGCCGGAGTAGCGACAGAGCCGAGGCCGTTCGAAGTTACTTTGATGGTTCGATCCCTGCATCTGGATATGCAAGTAGGAGCACACGTTTCGGTGGCTGGCGGCGTCGATAACGCCGTCGAGCGGGAGCTAGATGTCGGTGGGAACTGCGGACAGATCTTCACAACCTCGCCACAGGTATGGCAGCATCCCGATATTGACGACAGCGAAGCGGCGGCGTTCCGTGACGGTACGGCGGCAAACCTCGACGGCCCGTGGGTTATCCACTCGGCGTATCTGGTCAACCTCTGTACGCCAAAAGACGACCTGCGGCGAAAGTCGATCGAGAGCATGCAGGCAGAGGTCGACGCGGCCGATACGCTGGATATCGACTACGTAAACGTTCACCTGGGCGCACACACCGGAGCGGGCGTCGACGGCGGACTCGACAACGCGGCAAGCGCGCTCGATGAACTGGAGATCCCCGAGGGCGTTACTGTCCTGATCGAAAGCGACGCCGGGAGTGGCACGAAACTCGGCGGGGAGTTCGAACACCTTGCGGAGGTGCTCGACCGGAGCGAGCAGGAACTGGACGTCTGTATCGACACCGCCCACGCCTTCGCAGCGGGATACGACCTCTCGACGGAAGCCGGTGTCAACGAAACGATCGAGGAGTTCGACGACGTGGTCGGACTCGACCACCTCAAGTGTATCCACCTGAACGACTCGAAACACGAGTGTGGGACCAACAAGGACGAACACGCCCACATCGGCGAAGGGCTGATCGGCGAGGAGGGAATGCGGACACTGATCAACCACGATGACGTCGCGGACGTCCCGCTCGTGCTAGAGACGCCTAACGAGGACGGCAAGGGCTTCGCGTGGAACATCGACCGCGTCCAGGAACTGCGAGACTAGCCGCACGGATTTTTTCATCCACGTCAGTTCCACCGCAACTTTGATACAGTCAGTCGTGGTAGGTATCCTCATGCACAGCACACAGCGCCTGGAGTTCGACCATTCGGACCGGGAAGCGATCTACTCCTACGTCGAACGGTCGGGAAGCATCGATAGAGACGAGGCCCAAAAGGAGTTGCTCCCTCACGATCCGGGCGGCTTTCGGCACCACGTTGCAATCCTCAAGCGAAATGGCTACCTCGACGAGGCCGACGACGGGACGCTTTCTGTCGCAATCGAGGTGAACGGTGCCGAGGAGTTCAGCGGTGATGAGTTCAGCTTCGAGGTCAGGCCAGCAAACCAGAGCGATCTCTCCGGCATCGTCGGTGCAATCAGACAGGTAGTCCAGCAGGGCCGGTACATCGTCGCCGAGTCGGTCGCTCAAGAGCTCGACCATCAGGACGTGTTGCTCAGGCAAAACGAACTGGAGTCACGGATGTTCTTCGTCGCGACGGTCAGCGACGAGGTTGTCGGCTGGGTCCACGTCCACTCACCCGAACTGGAGAAACTGAGTCACACAGCCGAGCTGACCGTCGGTGTCATCGAAGAATACCGGGGGAACGGCCTCGGCAGCCACCTCCTGGAACGAGGCCTCGAATGGGCGGCGTCAAACGGGTATGAGAAGGTCTACCAGAGCGTCCCTGCGACCAACGAGTCCGCTGCGGAGTTCCTCGAACAGCACGGCTGGGAGACGGAAGCGATCCGGCGGGACCACTACCGAATCGACGGCGACTACGTCGACGAGTTGATGATGGCGATCGATATCTAGCTCCTTGTCAACGGCGACGAAGGACGATTGCGGTGCTGTCTCCCCTCCCTACGACCTCGCTTCGATCGGTCGTTGAGGATGGGGATTATTATCCCAACGCTGAGCGAACCGGAGGGTCGCGATGTACGCGAATCTTCGATTCGCTTGACTTGGGATTCCTCCGCCTTCAGGCGGAGGAGGATGTCAACGCCTGCAATTAGCCCCAAGCGCAGATTGCTACATGTGACGAATGGTCGAAAACGGAAGCGGCTACCGAGCCATGTTCGCCCCCATAGCGAGCACTCCGGCCAAGATCAGAACGATCACTGCCCAGAGCGCGTTGTCCGTCGCGACGTCGGGCGCAAATGATGCACTGAGGATGAGCTGGATGGCGTGATGGCCAGGGTGCCATTCGACCCACCATTCGGTCCCCTCCACCGGCCACTGCAGCAGCATGAGTTCGAGCATGGGCGCAAACAGCAAGATGTAGACGCCCGCCATCCGGCCCAGAACCAGCCCGACGAGGGCACCAATCGCACCGTAGGTCATCGCCGCGAGCGCGAGACCAAGGACGAACCAGCCGATGTGGTCGGGTGTCAGGTGGAGAAGAGAGACCGCAGTGATGACGCCAACGGTGCAGGTCGTGATAGCTACCAGGATGGCGAACCGAGCGACCAGAAGCTCGACACCGCGAAATCCGGCGACGGTGAGCCGCCGATCGGCATCAACCGACCGCTGGACAAGAAACAGACCGGTAATCCCGACCAGCAAGGCACCGGTCACGGGCGCGACGAGGGCAGTCATCAGCTCCGGGAAGGCGACCGGAATCTCCTGGGTTCCCTCGGCCGTCGCAACGTGGATCGGCACGACTGCATCTGGGACCATGGTTCCCCAGATCCCAACGAAGTAGGCGGGCAGGACGACGAGCATCCCCAGCAACACTGGGTCACGATATACATCACGGCTGCCAACCGTGGTTGCGGCACGGATTCGGCTTGCCGTGGGGGTGTCGCTACTGGCGGCGGTTTCAGGTCCGCTCTGAATCGTATCGCTCACGACGAATCACCCCTGAGCGTGACGGCCGCAAGTGTGAGGACGGCAAGTCCCACCACGTAAGTCACGGCAATGAGGGCATCAGCGGTTGCAACCGTACCGTCGTGGACCGCCGAATCGAGCAGATTCGACGGATGGGACAACGGCACGTAATCGACGGCAGTATGATCCATCGGAATCACGCCAAGGGAGGCAAAAGCGTCGTAGTCTGCCAGGAAGACGAGCACGAGCGACCCCACGAGTTCCCTGTTGAGCACCGCGCCAATGAGGACACCGATCAGACCATATATGAGAGCGGCAACAAGCAGTGATACGATAGCGAGGGCGTGAGAAGCAGGCGTCAGGTCCGACAGCGTGAGGAAGATTACGTAGACAATGCCAGTGACAAGCGCGCTTGCGAGACCGATCGTGAGCACCCGGGCAAGTAACATCTCCCACGGTCGGAAGCCACAGACGATCAACCGGCGGTCGGGGTCGGCCGCCCCGACCACCTGGAACAGGCCGAGGAGGCCGGCGAGAAATGCCGTCGCAAAGAGGGCACCGCCGAGCTCTGCCGCTGCGGACGGGACATCCAGACCGGGGACGTCTGCAACTACGTCCATCGAGAGGTCAAATGCAAGCAACACGATCGGCGGTAGCACGACCAGCAGCCCGAGATTTGTCGGTTCGCGAAGAAATGTCCTGAGGCCAGTTGCAACTGCCGCGCGCTGGCGTCCAACGGAGGTCATCTACGGTCCCTCCGTGCCTCCGTTATCATCGATGACTCCGCCAGCTTGCTCGGGATAGTCTGCGTTTTCGGAGGTTCCCTCCCCCTCCACACCGCTCCGCTGGCCGTCCTCTAGCGTTGATGACTCAAGGATCCCATCCTGCAGTTCATAGATCCGATCGAATCGATCGCGATCCTGAACGAAGTGGCTGATAATACCGATGCCGGTCCCACGCTCGACGAGGTCATCGGTCAGGTCCCAGAAAGCGAGGTATGTCTCCCAGTCAAAGCCAGTGTACGGCTCGTCGAGCAAGAGGACGTCGGGATCGTGGAGCAGGGCCACCGAAGGGTTGACCTTCTGTCGGTTGCCGCCAGAAAGCCGATCGATCCGCGTATCGAGGTACTGCTCGTAGCCGAGACGGTCGGCGAGCCAGGCAAGTTGCTCGTCGCGGCGGTCGGACGAGATGCCGTACCCTTCAGCAAACAGGTGGATGGTCTCGCGGACCGTCAGGCGGTCGTACAACAGCGGCTCCTGCGGACACCAACCGATGGTCCCCCGGCGCTCGACGGTTCCGGCGTCCTGTTCGAGCGTACCGACGAGAATCTGCATCAGTGTCGACTTCCCCGAGCCGTTCTCACCGACGATGCCAACGAGCTCGCCCGAATGGATTGACAGCGAGGCGTCATCGAGAACCTCGACGGTTGGTGAAAACGGAAGCCAGGAGTCGTAGGTCTTTTCGAGACCGATTGCAGCAATCGATGGGGCATCGGTTGCGGGACTCGTCGAGCCGCTGCCATCAGCGATGGCGCTCCGACCACTGTGAGCTACTCCGTCTAAAGTTGTTCTCGCATCGGGTCGAGTCATTCGTCCCACCTCTGGAGAATCCTGGTGCGATAACAGACCGGAACAGTATTTATTCGAAACATTCGATGATTCCAACAAAGTAGGGTAGATATCGGTTGGTTCCCACTCGGTTTCGAGATACGAACGGCAAAATAGGCGGTCGAGCTTCTACCAGATACAGAGAACTACCAGAACAGCAAGAAGAATCGGCGATTCAGACGAGTGCCGGACAGCGCCGCCGCTCACGAGTTAGCAAACCGAAGGAAGGCGCGGCGTCAGTGCGGCGGTGGCTTCGACCCGAGACCGAACATGCCCTCCGCGACCGCCAGGAACCGGCTAGCCGTCACGAGCGGCGTGTAGTCGGGATCGTCTTCGACGGATAGCTTCACCAGAAGGTCAACCAGCCGCCAGCAGTTGCACAGCGTACACGCGAACATGAACCCGAAGAACCGGAGAACCGGGTCTTTACTGCCCGAACGCGGCAGGAAGTGACCGACCTTCTTGTAGCCGTTCTCGATCCCCCACCGGTTGCCGTAATTACGAACCATCCGCGCAGCGGCGTGTATCTGCTCTTCCTCCGGAATCGTGTCCCGGTTCCGTCCACCGCGCTTGTTCGCCAGCGGGTGGTTCGTCTCGAAGACGACATACTGCTCAGCACCGTCGATGTCGTCCTCGCTGAGCCCTTCTTCCTCTTCCTGCTCGCGGATGTCGTCCACGAGAGAGTCGAACGGGGACTGGTCGGGAAGTTCGTCACCACCGGCCTCTTGGAAGTCGGAGAGGAGTTCCTGGCGAAGCTCGGACGGGCCGTCATCCTCGTCTTCGTCCTCTTCGTCGGCGAGCACGTGCGGGACGTAGATCGTTTTCCGCGTCGGCATTCCGGGGCGGTCTTCCTCTTCGACGATTCGGACGGTCTCGCGGTTGTCCCACATCTCGCGCATCCGCTTCTTGTCGTCCGTGTCGCGGCTCTTCTTGTTGAGGTAGTACGTGGAGTGTTTCTCCGCCGAGTTCTTCGCTGCTTCCGAGTCGAACCCGGCGTCCATCATCACGATCTCCGGGTCGTGGAGCAGGTCGTTCGCCGTCGCCATCAGTTCGTCCACGATCTCCCCCTTGGTCATGCCGCGCTTCACCGGGATCGCATCGAGGATCAGCGGCACGTCGAGGCCGACGACCTGGACGGTCGCCCACTGGAAGTAGTGTTGTGTGCGCGTGTCGTTGTCGTTCTTATAGCCGAGAATCCAGTCTTCGGCGTTGCTCCCGTCGGCGTTCCGTTCGACCTCGCCCGTCCACGGGTGCCCCTTCGTCTGGTCGATAGCGACCTTCATCTTCCCGACCAGTTCGCCCTCGCGGCGAGCCTCCTTGATGAGGTCGCGGGTCACCTCCTGGTGCAGCTCGCGTACCTCCTCGATGGTGAACTTCTTGAGTTCCCGTCGGTGGGTCGAAGCGTACTGCACGCGCTCGTGGCCGGACTTCGCCATCATGTTCCCGAGACCGGATTCGGGGAACACGTCGTCGCTGCTCGTGGCGAGATAGGCGTGGCCATCGAAGAAGTTCGCTTCCGGAATCTGCCAGTTGTGGTGACGCTTCAGATGCCAGTGCCGGAGTACCATCGGGCGTGCGTGATCCCACACGTCGGCGGTTTTCTCGATGGTCAGATCACGAACGGTCGGGTGATCTTCAGTTGGTTCTTCAGTCTCTATATTTTCCTCGGGCAGGAACACATCCTTCGGCGCGGGGAAGCCGTTCTCGCGGCAGTAATCGACGAGGCGCTCGGCGATGACGGTGACCGCGCCTCGATGTCGGTCGGTGAACGTCTCTTCCCACACGTCGCGCAGCTGCGTGTAGCTCGGTGGGTCTCCCGGATCGCCCTTGACCGGCCCTTCGTCAAAGAAGCCGAGCATCTGCGGGAGATCTCGCTCTTTGGCGAGTTGCTCCGCAGTCCGTTTGATTGACCACCCGTTGACCTCGCGGTAGATGTGACCGAGTATCCACGATTCGATGGGCGTGTAGTTGTGATGCCACTCCGCGCGTTCATCCGGAATTTCCCCAGAGAATTTCAAGAGTGGAGCGATATCATCGATTTGCGGTTCGGATCGGTACGGGAGAGGGCCGCGAAAGCATACCTCGATAGGGCCGTCAATGTGGATGGTTTCGGAGAAATCTATCTCAATTCTGTCTTCTCCGAAGTCCTCCGTCCCGGTTCCAGACACAGTATCGAGCGACTAGTATTCAAACCGGACTTAAAAGAATACCGACTGGTGCACATGCGATGGGAAAGACAACTCGAAACATTTGGGTTCCCCGACTCTAACCACCTGCATCTTCAAATATTTCGATAGTGGGTTTTGACCAGAGTGGGTTTGTTGAAATCCCATTCTTCAGATATATTTTTAACTGAAACAGCTGATTGATGAGATCTGCATATTGACTGAAGAAGGTTCACTCAATGGGTGGAACTATATGCCTCAGAAGCATCCCTCTGAGCATGGTTGCCCGTGAGAATAAGGTATTCTACGTATTTGGAGCGTCAGCCCTCGTCATATTCTTGGCCCTCGTAGGTTTCACTGAGTACCCATCATGGGTTAACACTGTAGTTCTCTTTGTAGTCGGAATATTTGTTCCTCTACTCGTCAACGACCTCCTTGATGATCGGGAATCATAGGGGATACCCCACTGCGGTAACCAAATAGAAAATGAATGCCTGTTGATAAAAATATTCCATATTAAACGGTACGTGCTTGACCAGTACTGAGGGATTGGGGTGTAGAACTATCAACCGCTAATGATTTCAACAAAGCCTTAAATTCGTATTGTTCGATTAGACGGGTAATGACAGACTGGGAGCGTGTGAGACGGAAACTTGAAGAGGCGGGCTATTCTGGATTCGAGTTCGATAGCGGCGACACGGCTGTGTCGGGGCTGTCCGGTGAGTGGGTGTCCGGTAAAATCCCACGCGAGGAAGGATTGAAACACGAGAACCAAACACGTTGGATACGAATTCTCGACGCATTATCATGGGACGGTGGTGCCGTGGATGCTGCTCCAGAAAACGCCCCGGAAAGCATACGCAACATCGCCACTGAACACGGGTTGGAAGTCGTGATATTCACCGTCTCTGCCGAGGAGGCGCGTATCGCACTTTGTGACCCCTCAAAACATGATCTGTAACGGTGTGTTCGCAAATCCACCTACCGGTTGTTTCACCTATCGAGCCAGATCTGTTCCAACCGCCCTCAATAGTATAATCGACTGCTAACTGTAGAAAGTAGGTCTATTACGGCTATCTGTTCAAACTCATGTACGAACAGGGGAGCGGTCAATTCAACACCATTCATTTTCTTCCCGCCCATATGGTATCATATGACGGAAAGTGACGAACAGTTCCGAAGTGTCCTCGATCATCGATATAGTACGCTCCGGTATCTCGCTGATTCCCCGGCTTCCAAGCCCAAATTAGTTGACGGATTAGAAACCTCTCGATCTACTGTTGATCGTGCGATTAATGACTTGGTTGAAATTGGGTGTGTTACGTCCGAGAATGGGGAATACAGGCCAACGACAGCCGGGCATCTTGCGATGCGCGAGCACAGGCGATATCGAGAGACGACCCACGCAGTCTCCGAAACCACTGACTTTATTAATCATCTCCCACCGGACACTGGTCTCGATACTAGCCTTCTTGAACAAGCGACGGTCACGATGTCCAAGGAACACGCCCCTGAGCAGGCACTCACACCAACGATAGATATTTTTGAGCGGGCGACACATATGCGAGGGCTTGCTCCAGTAGTCCTGAACTTCTACCCGAATCTAATATCGAATCAACTCGCAGAGAGTGACCTCACAGTCGAAATCATCGCCGAAACGGATGTCGTCACAACACTACCTGATATCCCAAACACGGGCGATGTATCATTGAGCGATGCCGAAGGTCTCTCTCTTTACGAGACGGACAGTGATCTTCCGTATGCACTCTGGCTGATGGAAACGCCAACTGAGACGTACGCAGGAATTACGGTGTATGATTCCGGTGGCCCTGCTGGCGTGCTTATTAATGACACGGATGCTGCGGTTCAGTGGACAGAGACACAGTACGAGCAATTCCGGGAGAGCGCCCAATTAACCTCTGCATCAGAACTCTAACTCGGCAAGCGGTTGTCTCACCGTTTGGCGGTGATTTCTTCGCTCCCCGAACATCTGCTTGATGTATGATGTTATGTTGTACGAGCCCGTATCCAAACGTAGATATGACCACCCGCATTGCATCACTTTACGAGAGCAAGATTCTCCGAACTGTCGTTGGCACTACTGCCGTACTTGTCGTGCTCGTACGATTCACGGAGATGACGCTCCGGACAGTTGCCCCGATAGTGTTCATGTTCACGGCAGTGATGGCACACGACGCTCTTGACGAGGCGTACGACCTCCCTGAGGGGGCGAACTGGCTCTTCTACGGAGGTTCCCTTGTCATTGCAGGCCTCTATCTGACCGTCGTTGATCTCGCTCCGTGGGTCGGTGGAGTGGTGGCCCTTGCCGGTCTCTGGTTCGTCTTCGATGGCGCGACAACGATCCGATATGGCGCGTCTCAGACGACGCACGAGTATGTGTCTGACCTTGAGGACGAGATGGGTGAAACGATGCTCCGCATGCAGACGTTGAACGTGGTGTATCAGGCTCTGAAAGAAGCCTCTGTGGCTCAAAGAACCGAAGAGCTTGCGACCGACCTCAACCTTACAGAATCACGCGTCGAACGTGCCCTGGAATTTCTGGAAAGCGAGGGGCGTATCGAGCAAATAGGGAATCAATATCGTGTGGAACCGCCCCGGTGGGGGCGGGTGACTCCCATTGTCCAATTCCTTGTCTGGTTCCCACGTCGGGTTGTCCGCCCGTTTCACCGGGTAACTACGAAAGTATAGCCCCGCTGGACTCTTCGGCCCTCCTCTCCGCAAGAGACCCGTAGTCTGTCTGAACGGAAATTAAATTCAGTAAACATTTGCTTGACCGACTGATGGTGAATTCACCGCTCATCGAACAACTACATGATTCTTGCTATTAGAGGGAGTCATAGAGCAGTTCATACACCAACGGTGTTAACCACAGACCAAGTAGATGACAAGCCAGCAGAGAATTAGCTTGTTTGTTTATCGCGGTTCGTTTGTAATCTTGGATACATCCAAACCCAGATGGCCACCAGAAACACACAGCTGAATAGCCAGACAGGGTCAGTAAATTTGTCACGAAGAAACACAGAGGGCGTTTGTCCGAGTATAAATGCCCCAAGAGCGCCGACAGCTACGAGGCCTGTCACAAATACACTAATGAAAATAATTGTGTCACGTCTAAATGACGGCTTCATACTCTCCGAATGGTCTCTACGAGTATACACTTTCGGTACATTCGCAAGTCTACTTATCAGCATATTCAGTCCGTTCTACAATAAAAACTACCTTGCGAATCGTTCTATGACTCCCTCATAAACGGCTATTCGGATTGGAACCCGAGGGCCGACGAGTTACATGGGGAGCTGTAGCGACTGACTACATCATATAATTTTCCGTATATTAGTTTTGGGGGGGGGTAATGCCACGTCTACCGGCGTTCGAGACCATGGCAATCCAAGCGATAATCAACTACTTCATTGGAATCAGCATTCGGAATGTGCCGAACGTACCGAACAAACGGTTTTTATTGTTTCGGTTCGAAGGATGAATATGGTTAGTGAGGAGATTCTGGCGGCCCGCGAGGAGGTCATCACTGCGATGGAAGCGATTGCTGCGGAGTATGGACTGCCACGAAGTGTTGGACAGGTCTACGGCGTGCTCTATTTCGCCGACGGCGCGCTCTCGCTGGACTCCCTTGCCGAACGAAGCGGGTATGCAAAGTCGACTGCAAGCGACGCCGTCCATACGCTTGAGACGCTGTATCTCGCGCGACAGACGAGCCGGCCCGCCGGTGGTCGGCGTGCGTACTTCGAGGCAGAACGGGACCTCTGGACAGCGTTCAACCGCATCGCCGTAGAGTCCGGCAGACGGGAAATCGATCTGATGCAGCGCGCGCTAGCGAACGCCGAAGAACAACTGGAGTCGGTTGACGGCGGAACGGCGGATCTCGATCGGGTCAAGAACCTCCAGGCGACCTACGAACAGATGGCCACGATGCTTGCGGTCCTCGAAAATGCTGATCCAGAGGAGCTGATTGACGCTCTGGAACAGACTATCGATTCCAGTGGCTCCACTGACGGTGGATTGCCATGATGGCGATCACTATCTGACAGCGGGCACTGACGAAGTATTGAACCCGGACGTCAGTTGTCATTGTTACATCGATTGGCGGACGATTGCGCCGTTTCGGGAACCAGTATTTGGAAAAGTAGTAAATATTGGCACATCCTATCCTTCTAGATATGGCTTCATCCAATCCAGTGTCGTTCGACCACCGGGACAGACAGCGAATCTACGAGTTCGTCGAACGACAGGGAACCGTCGATCCGCAAACGGTCCGCTCGGAGCTATTTCCGTCGGATAGTCGGGGGTTCCGCCACCACATTTCCATTCTCCGACGCAACGGTGTGTTAGCACAGACGGAAAACGGAGATCTGCGCGTCGCCGTCAGCGCGGGCGGGGAAACACGGGTGACAGAAGAAGGTGTCGAGTGTACCATCAGACCGGCACGTCAGGAAGACCTTGCCGGTATCGTCGGCCTGATCAAATCCGTTGCAGCGCCAGGCATTCATATCGTTGCGGAAACCGTTGCCCGCGAAATCGATCGGGACGAGGCATTGCTTCGGCACAATGATGTCGAATCGCGGATGTTCTTCGTTGCAACCGTCGACGAGGAGGTCATCGGCTGGGTCCATCTCAGCGCCCCTGAAATCGCTAAGCTGCGACACACCGCGGAGTTGACGCTCGGCGTACTCGAAGAGTACCGTGATCAGGGGATCGGAAACCATCTGCTCGAGCGTGGACTGGACTGGGCTGGAACTCACGAGTACGAAAAAGTCTATCAGAGCATCCCTGCAAGCAACCACGCAGCGGTCGAGTTCCTGGAAAACAACGGCTGGGAAGTGGAAGCGATCAGGGAAGGACACTACAAGATCGACGGCGAGTATATCGACGAAGTGATGCTCGGCATCGAACTGTGATACTACTTCGCAATCACTCTCCGTTCTCCGATCGATCTGTCTCTGTATTACCAGGACAGTTGCGTCCGTTTTCGGCGGAATCGATGCCAGGGCCGGTCGTATCCCACGCGTCAGTACAGTCGAACCACGTACCGGTATCACCGACTCCGGGGGAGCCGCCGGGGACGACCCCGACGATCACGGTTCGACTGTCGAACCGTATCGGCTCGACACTTCCGATCCGTGCACGTTCGCCGTCAAGCTCCAGGTGAACGCTCCTGTCCTCCCGGATGTACGTCGTCCCGGCTGGTGAATCGGGAGCGCCGTCGGCCGCACTGACCTCGAACCGGGCGTACTCGCCGCTCACTTCGACATCCCAGACGCTGAACGACGCATACCAGAAGCTCGGAAACGGAATCACCGGAACACCTGGATAGCTGATCCAGTTCCCGTAGCGTGCACTCATCGGGGCATGTGTCGTCCCCGCTGTATCGAGCGGGGGCGCACCGGCGGGCCGGACGGCCGCGACCTCCTCGCGTTCGACCGGTTCGACCGAGAGGTACGTTGGTGCACCACGAACAGTGAATCCCACCTCCTCCGTCAGCGGTGAGCTATCGAGCGAGCCAGCGTTCTCCTCGATATCGCCGTTCAGCGCGTCTTGCCCAATACCCAGCGACGTGTCGAGTACGTTGTTCACTGCGCTCGCGTCCTCGCCAAGTTGGTCACCGATATTGTCTTCGATCCCATCCCGAAGATCTTCGTGGCTATCACCCACAGCCTCGATTGCGTCGATCAGACTCTCGATATACGCCAGACGCAGTTCGGCTCTCGCCTTCGCGGGCGCGTTCTCGTAGCTGTCGTGGTCTCCGTCGAACACGATATCGTCCTGACGGTGTCGGAGTTCCTCGACGTACCCTTTGATCGGACTGTTGTCCGCCGTGATCAGTTCGTGTCGTTCGACTTCGAGCGGGCCGACCTCCGCTCTGACATCCCCGCGCACGTCGTCTACCTCGGCTTCTAGCCATGCTTCGAGGGAGTCCTCATCGTCCGGCTCTACCGTGACATCGAGCCAGCTGTCGTCCTCGTAGTCGAGCATCGAAACCAGTTGCTCACTATCGTAGACCTGTCGTGGTTGAACCCGCGATTCGAGCTGGTCGTCGATCTCTTCCGGATCGATACTCGTGTCAAACACTTCCCGTACAGCACGTTCAGGGAGAGCCTCGAAGTTCCCAACACGTTGACGATCAGGGCCTGGTCGTGTCGATCCGCCGGGTCGAAACGCGTACTCGACCTCCGGATCGTATCCGGCGCTGTCGACCGCCGCACCATGGCTATGTCTTCCGTCAATATCGATTGCCACCTCGAAACGCTTCGTCGAATGGTCCACACTCGTAACTGACTCGGTTCGGTTGGTTGTGGCGTCCCCGTCTGTTCCGTTCGTCGTGCTGTTTCCATCCGTTCCGTTCGCCGCGTCGATCTCCCGTTCCCACGTACGCGTCTGTTCGTACTCGTTTGTGAGTATGATCTCGTAGCTGTACAGCGGACGACTCTGTGCCGTGTCGTCACGCCAGAGGGTCCGGCTATTTACCGTCGTATCGCTGTCGTTGACGATCGTCTTTCGATCGTCGTGAACCTCGGTCCAGTTCCCCGAATCGCTCGCGACACGATCCGGCGGATCGGCGGTCGGCAGTTCGCCGCTCGTTTCGATATCGTCCTCGGCACGCACCGACGCGCTATACACCGAGTCGACGACGTCCGGTACCTCCCCGCTTGCGGTATCAATCAACGTATCGAGGGAGTCCGGCGTATCCTCCGAGTTAACTTCCTCGATATCCTCGAAGGCGTCCTCGGTCATCGGATCGTCTTCGTCCCAGTTGAACTCCTCGCCGACAACGTCGTAATACGCAAGATCGGCCAGCTCGTCGATAGGGATGTCGACGGTCTCCTCGGCGAACTCCGAATCGATGATTTCGTCTTCTGCGAGTTCGGTCAGTGTAGGTGCATCAGGTAGCTCCCCTTCGTGATCGCCGTAAATGTACTCTATATCCTCACAGAGCTGTTCCGCGTCATAGCTGTCATCCGTATTCTGGTCGGTGTCAAGCAACTCCTCGCCGATGTCGGCACCCATACACGCCCATGCGCCGCGCATCGTTCGCTCGCCGTGCGGGTCGGTCGTCCCGAACGTCGACTCCTGCACCGAGAACGCCGCGTGATTGGCCAGGACCTCGGTGTGGTCGTTCGGCGTGACATTCTCGAAGTCCCCGGGGCTCCGGTACTTGTGTGCGATCTTGAGATAGGACACCGGATAGAGCCGCGCTGCGAGTCGGCGTCCGAGTCCATCGTAACCCGTCCCCTCGTCGAAGATACCTGTATTCAACCGGGATTCGTACTCTTTGGTCCGTTCGTGGAGTTCATACAGTGGTGAAGCAATCGTAACAGTCAGATCCTCCTGGCGGTCCGCAACTGTCGTTCCACCCCGCTCTGCCTCGAAGGCGACGTCCTCGACGGTGATTCGTATCGTCCCGTTTTCGACCCCGGGGTCGCTCGGCGTCGCTATCTCGACACGGTCGAGCGCAGCCTCGACGCTCTCGGTTGTCGGTTCGACCGATTGGAGCGATGCAGTGGTGCTCGTTTCGCCCCCGAAGTCCTGCCCCGTATGCTCCAGTCGCTGTTCGGTCTCCAGATAGACCAGGAGCGCCAGATAGGCATCGAGGGGGTCGTCCTCCCGGTCTGCGATCGCTGCACCCACAGTACTGTTCGGATCCGGTTCCGTAACCGGCGACCGTGCCGCGTTTTCCGTCGCATCGACGGCGGCAGCCCGAACAGCTGTCTGTGACGCCGCCACAGTTCGGTCGAGTGCAACCGTCGAATCGTCGTCGACCGTCGGTTCGGGTCTCGTCTCCAGCGTGGCGACGACCCCGACGCTACTGACGAGCAACAGAACGCCGATCATCGCGAAGGGGACACGTGCGCGGTCGTCGACGCGAATCGACACGGACCGTCGCCGACTCATGGATCCCACGTCCTCACGACGATCCGAACCTCGCCCGTGGAGAGTAGCTCGTCGGTTGCCCGTGCCACGCGTTCAGCGTCGCTGTGGTTCGTCTCGGCCGACGTATCGAGCTCGTCGCCGAGCGCATCCGAAAGTTCCTCGGCGACGATGTCGTCGGCAAGCCCGTCCGCTAACTCGTCGTTCGCCGCAAGCGCGTCGGCATCCGAGCGGCTCCTCTCGTCGTCGATGTCGTAGCCGTCGACCGTATCGAGCGATCCGACCATCCGCTCGTAGCGGTACGCGACGAGCTGGCGTTCGATACCCTGGCGTTCGAGCGCGAGCTGTGTCGCCTCGGGTGGGAATATCCCATCGATAACTGTCCCCGAAACGATCACAGCAAGCGTCTCGTAGTCCTCTTCGTAGGCCTCGCGCAACTCGGACTCTGTCGGCTGGTCGATTCCTGAGGCAACGGTCATCGTGGCGCTGCTGACATCGGCGTCCGGTGGTGGGGCCGGGCCAGCCGTCGCCTCGCCGCGGATCGACGATCCCTCGTAGGGGGCCCAGACCGCAGTGACGTTGGCGTTTCCGTCGATTTCAGTGGTCGTTTCGGAGACCACTCCGTCGAGGCGCACCTCGTACTCTTCACCAGCACGGGAGAGCTGCGTCTCGCCGATTTCTGTGTTCGTCACTGCGGCCGACGCCAGCAATCCGGCGACGGGACCGTGGTCCGTGCGCTCGTACGCGCTTTCCGTGTCGATCGGATCGGCGTCGAACTCGTCGTCAGCTCGTATCGGCGACATCGAGTACTCCACCGAGGTGGTCGTCGCGCCCAGCAGTTCTGCTGTCCGTTCGGCCCGGTCGGGTGCAGGGTCATCAGTGCCCGGTTCGGCGACGAGCGCGATCGTCAGCACCGCAGCGCTGACCAGCGCCAGACAGAGCGTGACGTCGACAACAGTACTGACGCCGCGCCGGTGTCGGGTCACTCCCAGACCTCCACGCTGAGCGTGCCGACGTCGACGTCACCAGGGAGCTCTTCATCGATCACGGGAATCGACCGGCTCGCAGTCCGGGCACCATCCGGGGGCAAGCCGGGATCGTCATCGCCGTGTGCATCGATCCGCACGCGATCGACGATGCGTTGCTCACCTCGTACGTCCTCGACCGAGATGGTGACGCGGACGTGATAGCCGTCCGGCAGCGTCTCGCTGGAGAGCGTTTCCAGCGCATCGGCGTTCGGGTCGTAGAGTCCATCATCGCCGAGGTCAGTCCAGACCGTATCGAGGGTGGTCTCCTCGACGGCCCGGTCGCTCGTGCCCGGGAGGGCGTTGGCGGCGTAGCCCGCGTACAGGCTCACGCCGAGACAGACGGCAGCGACCGCAACGAGCGCGGGAATCGGCTCGGTCTGCCCGCACTCGTCAGGCCGCCACGAGCGTGGCACGCTTTTCACCTCCGGATGTTGGGTACGCAACCGTCCGGACGCGCACTGTTCCGTCGGCAGGTCGCCACTCCGGATCTTGTGCCCGGTCGCGTGCGTCCTCGACATCCCCATGGAAGGCGGCCCACGCGTCGCGGTCGGCGTTGTGATCGTAAACGGAGGTGGCATCGTCGCCATCGAGGACGGCTCGCAACTGCTCGTCACCGCTTGCCGGTACCATCCGGCCGTACGCAATTCGGGCCGTACTCTGGGTTCCGTCCGCTCGGAGCCAGAGACGTCGCTCGCCGATCCGCGCTTCGGTCCCATCGTGGTCGTACTCACCTGTCGCCTCGGCAGGGCTGGCTGCCGTCTCCTCGATCGTGTTCGCCGCTGTGGTAGCGTCCGGTGGTGGTGTCGACGGGATGCTCAAGGCGAGTCCGGCGAGCCCAATACTGACCGCCGCGACGCCGAGCCAGACATACCAGGCATCGACCGGTGCTTCGGTGTCCATGGCCCCAGATCGCCGCGTTCTGGTACTTAAACCGTCGGGCGGGGATCACCGTCGAGAGAGCTCGACGATCGGCTTTCCGCCTGCACGGTCGCGTGTGAGACTCAGCACGAGGCTTCGCTCGCCGGTCCCCTGAAGTGCGATCGTGTCGCTACCCGGATCGGCGGCATCGACGATCGGTGCGTCGACATGCATCGCGTGCGTGTGTCCTCCTTCAACCGCGTAGCGGATCACGGAGCGATCGTCATCCACCCGGTGGATCTCGAACCGATCTACCGGTGCGGTCGTGAACGAGTCCGCCGGAAGTGTCAGGGTCAGGCTTCGCCGTGCGCCGTCGACCCCGGCAGGTGGCGGGTCCTCGTCGTCAACGAGCGAGGTGGCAGCGGTTTCGATTTCGGCGGCCTCCCGGTCGAGCACACCCTCGGTGTTGGTAACACCCCCGCGGTCGATCGCCGGGACCGCGATAGCGAGCAGCGTGGCGGTCAACAGGACCGCGAGCACGACGCGAATCATGGTGGGACTGGCCGCGGGATCGCTCTTGAACCTGTGGCCCGACCCGGCGGTTGCGGTGGCGCGCGCTGGCTGGCGCTTGCCGCCAGCCGAAACTGCGTGAGGGACGCCGCAGAACGCAGTGAAGCGGCGAGGCTGGGGAGGACGAGGCTGTGTGGGTGGATCGAAAGGGGCCGTCGCGGTCGACGCGTCCGCGGCCCGCCAGCACTGCAGGCGAGCGTAGTGAGCCGAAGCGCGCACGGCCGCAGAGGGGGCGAGCGTGGCGGGGGCTTTCAGGCTGGCAGGAGACGTACGGTCATCACGAACCCAACCACCGACTCCGAGAACCGAAAGGCAGTTTTCCCCGACCCGAGAAAGGCTCCTATGCTCTCGATCGCGCTTGCCGGGAAGCCAAACGCCGGCAAGTCCACGTTCTACACCGCGGCGACGCGCGCGGACGTCGACGTCGCCAACTACCCGTTCACGACAATCGACGCGAACCGCGGCGTCACACACGCACGCACCGAGTGTCCCTGCCTCACCCGCGAAGAGCGGTGTGGTAACCAGAACTGCCACGACGGGAAACGCTACGTCCCGATCGAACTGCTGGACGTCGCTGGCCTCGTTCCGGGTGCACACGAGGGGAAGGGGCTGGGCAATCAGTTCCTTGACGAACTGACGAACGCCGACGCGATCATCAACGTCGTCGACGCTTCGGGCGGGACGAACGCGAAGGGTGAACCGGTCGAGACCGGCAGCCACGATCCGATCGAGGACATCGACTTTATCGAGGAGGAGATGGATCTCTGGCTGGCGAGTATCGTGGACCGCAACTGGGAGACCGTCGAGCGCCAGTCCCGCTCGCCGGGCTTCGACATCGACGAGGCGCTCGCGGAAATGCTCACCGGCTTCGGCGCGACCGAGGCGGAGGTCGCGGCCAGCCTGCGCGAGGTCGAGTACCCCGAGAACCCGGCGGACTGGACCGACGAGCACCGCGAGGCGCTGGCACGGGATGTCCGCGAGCGCACGAAGCCGATCATCGTCACGGCGAACAAGATCGACGTCGCCCCCGAGGAAAACGTCGAGAAACTGCTCGAACTGGACAAGCCCGTTATTCCCACCACGGCGGAGGGCGAACTCGCCCTGCGCAACGCCGCCGACGCCGGGCTGGTCGACTACGATCCCGGCGACGCCGAGTTCGCGATCGGTGAGGGCGTCAGCGACGAGCAACGCGCTGCCCTGGATGGCCTGCGCGGCGCGATGGACCGCTGGGACGGCACCGGCGTGCAGGGCGCGCTCGACTACGCGGTGTATGACCTGCTCGATCGGATCACCGCTTACCCCGTGCAGGACGCCAGCAAGTGGACCGACGCGACGGGCAACGTCCTCCCCGACGCCTTCCTGCTCCCGCGGGGCTCGACGCCGGTCGACCTGGCTTACGCCGTCCACTCCGATATCGGGGACGGCTATCTCCACGCCGTCAACGCGAAAACCAGCCGTGAGGTCGGCGAGGGCTACGAACTGGAGGAGGGCGACGTCATCAAGATCGTGAGCACGAACTGAGCCAGCCGCCTGGCCCAGATTTTATTTCATCGGGACGTGAACGACGGTCCGATGAGCAGTTTTCCCTCTTCCGACGGGAAGCCGCCGTCGGGTATGTCCACTGCGGAAGCCGTCCTCGGACTGATCGCGTTGATCTCCCTGCCCGCAGTAGCCGTGCTCGCCGCAGCCGCCTCGTGGGTGCTCTGGCTGGTACTCCCGGTTGTCGTCCTCGCCGTGCTCTACCTGCTCGTGCGGATCCTCAGGACGCTCCGCGAGTTACAGGAGTCGGTGAATCAGCTGGAACGACGCCTCGACAGATTCGATCGCGATGAACAGTAACAGTCCGGACTCCCCGAGCCCTCGCAGCGACAGCTAGTTCCAATCGGATCGACGCTCCAGTCTCTCTATGGCTACGGATCGCTCAGAGCTTGCGCCGAACGGTCGAGCAGATAGAGGAAACGCTCGACCGCGAACCGTAGACTGGTGGCCATCGAGTCAGTTCAGTTCTGATGTCACAATGTAACGTTGTATACAATGTGATATTATGTACAATGTGACGCCCCCGTATGTCGGCAGTCCGGACTCTCACCGAAACAGCTGTCAGCAATACTTTATACTGCAGTGAGGTCAACAACTAGCCGAGAGATGGCCCTCATAGACTGGTTCCCCGATCGTCCTCCAACGTGGTCAGAGGTTGGGTCGGCTGGATTCGGCGTCCTGTCGGTTCTGACAATGATTCCGATGCAACGGCCGGTTTTGCCGTCGTGGCTCGTCGCCGGATTCGTGACGGCAGCGATCGGTCTCGGACCGGTCGCACAGTCGTCCGCCGGTGCCCGGATCGGGAACTGGTTCAGAGGTATCGGAGAGACAGGGCGTGCGGTCGCAATCGTGGTCTTCGCACTTGCTATGTGGGGCGCGGTGTTTGCACTGGAGCCGTCGCTTTCTGCGTTGTCGAGTGCGGTCGCCGGTGCTGTAGCGGCGTTGGCATTGTATACGATACTGTTCGTGATTCTTTCAGGGAGTATCGAGGGGTGGACGACGCCACTGGACGGGTCGTGACCGAGAATCGCAGTAGATCTCAGACAAGCGGCTGCCACCATACCGCGGCGACCAGCACGGCAAGAAAGACGTAGCAACCCCGAACGAGCAACATGGTGGCAATTTCGGGGTCGGCACGCCGCGCAAATCCGGCGACGACGGCGAAGGCCAGCACAGCAATAACGGAACTCGGCGGGAACGGGCCGAGCGCCGCGAGGGCAAGCACGAGCACGAGTGCGGTGAGCATCAGCCCGTAGGCAAGCGACATCGCGCGATCGGGGCCGAGCGAGACGGCGACGGTGCGTTTCTCGATCGACAGATCGTACTCGTAATCCTGCATGTCGTCGATGACCTTGACGCCCGAGAGGAGGACGAGAAAGACTGCACCGAAGGCGAGCGCGACCGGTGCAAACATCGTTGCCTGTACGTAGAACCCGCCAACGAGGGCGAGGGCGATCCCGGCGGGGTAGCCGGTCGTCGTGGTGATCGGATTCGTGTCCAGTTGGGGGGCGTGGTGGTAGCCGATCAGCCAGCACGGCAGGGTGACGAGCGCGGCGACGGCGTCGACGAGCAGGGCGAGGGCGACCAGACAGGCGAAAAATATCGTCGTCGAGCCGACCAGTGCGGCGCGACAGCCCCATTCGGACATGGGGTGGTCGTCGTCCTCGCCACGGCTGTAGAAGTCGACGTAGCCATCCTTGACGTGGGCGGTGTACACCGCGGCAAAAATCGCCAGGGCGTGAATCCCGGCAAGCCGGGGATCGAACGCACCGGCGAGGACGCCGCCGAACAGCGAGGCGGCGACCGGCGGGAGCATGAACACGGGGTGGACCTGGGAGAGCAGGGCGCGCAGATCGGCACCCAGTCCGGCGTCGTGGCGTGCAACCGACATGCACCACAGTATGTGGGGAGTTGTCATATATGCAGCGCACGACAACCCGATCACAGCTGGGGCGTGGATCGCTCCCTGGCTACTGAACTCGCGCCGTCACGTCTCCGATGATCTCTAGCGCTTCTTTCAGTTCCTCCATGCCGGTCGCGTAGGAGAGCCGTGCGTAGCCCGCGCCGTTCGCGCCGAAGGCGTCACCGGGCACCGCGACGACGCCGCTATCGATCAGTTCGTCGACCCAGCCATCGGGCACTTTCGGCATGACGTAGAACGCGCCGCTGGGTCGGGGGACCTCCAGACCAGCGTCTTCGAGCCCGTCGAGGACGACGTCGCGGCGCTCCTCGAAGGCAGTGACCATCTCCTCGACGGGCTCTCTGGGGCCAGTCAGGGCGGCCTCGGCCGCGTACTGTGCGGGGGCGCTCGCACAGGCCTGCATGTACTGGTGGACGCGGAGCATCCGCTCGACGCGGCGGTTGGATCCTGTAACCCAGCCGAGTCGCCAGCCGGTCATCGAGTAGGTCTTCGAGCACGCTCCGACGACGACCACGTTGTCGCTCTCGGCGTACTCGATCGGCGAGTGGTGTTCCCCCTCGAAGACGATGTGCTCGTAGACCTCATCGGAGATACAGAGCACGTCGTGCTCGTCGGCGATCCGGGCGAACTCGCGGATGTCGGCCTCGCTCTGGACCGCACCGGTCGGATTGGCCGGGCTGTTGACGACGAATGCTGCAGTGTCTTCAGTGATGGCCTCTTCGACGGTCGCCGGATCGAGGGTCAGATCCTCGCGCAGCGGGACCGGCGTCGGGACGCCGTCGGCCAATCGCGTGAGTGCGTCGTAGGAAACGAAGCCAGGATCCGGGAAGATCACTTCCTGACCCGGATCGACGTGGGCTTCGACCGCGAGATGGAGGGCTTCGCTCCCGCCCGTGGTTGCGATGACGTTCCCTGGATCGACGTCGATGCCGTGATCGCGGTCGTAGGCGGTGCTGATCGCCTCGCGAAGGCTCTCGGTCCCCTTGTTCGAGGTGTAGGCGTCGGCTTTGCCCGACTGGATCGCCTCGACAGCGGCCGACCGCGCGTGGTCGGGAGTCGGAAAATCCGGCTGACCCAGCCCGAGGTTAATCGCGTCCTCGCCCGCCGCCTCGAACACTTCACGAATACCGCTGATAGAGATCCCTTCGACCCGTGCTGCAAACTCTGTCATACCAGTGAGGCGGGGCCCGCCGGGGTTAACTGTTGATGTTGCGGGTCGAGAACACGACGCACTTTATCGGCGCTCCTCGACGTATTCAGCAGTCGCGCCGCCGATCACGTATTCGGCGTTCTGAAGTGCCTCAACGGAACCCGAACCGGTGACGAACATCGCCGTTCTGAGCTCGGCTTCGATCCCCTCGATCATGTCGACAACCGCCTCGGGGCCATCGATCGCGGGTTCGAGGAACGGCTTCGCCAGCCCCCCGGCTCGCGCGCCCAGCGCGATGGCTTTCGCGATGTCCCGGCCGGTGCGGACGCCGCCGCTGGCGACCACGCAGTCGTGCTCGCGAACGCACTCGATCGTGCTCGCGGCGGTCGGGATTCCCCAGTCACGGAACAGCCGACCGACCTGCTCGTGACGCCGCTCATTGACGGCTGCCGCACGGTAGGCCTCGATGCCGGACCAGGTCGTACCGCCCTTTCCGGCAACGTCGATCGCATCAACTCCGGCATCGGCGAGCCGCCCCGCCGTCTCCTGAGAGATCCCGTTCCCCGTCTCCTTGACGAGCACCGGCACCGACAATCCCTCGGCAACGCGTTCGATCGCTGCCAGGCTATCCCGTGCATCGACATCACCCTCCGGCTGAACGGCTTCCTGGAGATAGTTCAGATGCACCGCGAGCGCGTCCGCGTCGATCATCTCGACCGCGCGTTCGACGGTGCCAGGGTCGTACTCTCGGAGCTGTGCCGCGCCAAGATTCCCGTACACGAACGCGTCGGGACCTGCCTCGCGGACGACGGTGTAGGACTCCAGCAGGTCCTCGTCGTCGAGTTCCAGCCCGGCCCGCTGGCTCCCCACACCCATCGCGATCCCCGTCTCTGCAGCCGCGGCCGCCAGCGCGCGGTTGATTTCGGTCGTGTTCGGGTGGCCGCCGGTCATGCTCTCGATGACGATCGGCGCGTCGAGCTGACGTCCGAGGAACTCGATGGACGTATCGATCTCGTCGTAGTGGAGTTCGGGAAGCGCTTCGTGGACGAGTCGAACGTCCGCAAAGCCCGTCCCGGAGGTCTCGACGTCCTCTTCTCTGATGATCCGAACGTGATCGTCTTTCCGGTCTTCAGTTTCCGACGGCTCCGACATTACGAAAGAATCCGAGCGTATCTCGCAAAAGCGTGTTGGTCGATCGCCCTACTGGAACATCTGGATTCGCTGGGCCTGCGAACTCTCCTGCGTATCGGCTTCTTGCATCCGCTGGGCGAGCTGTTCTTTCTGCTCTCGGATCGAGTCGGCCTGCTCGACCAGTCCGTCTACGTCCACCGTGACTGCTGCCAGCGGCTCGATCCCTTGATTGATCAGGATCCGGGCCGCTTCGGGGTCGGGAAACCGTGGGTCACTTTCGACGACCAGCGCAGTGGCGTCAAGGTTGGCCTGTGCTGCACGGTTGAGCAGTGCACCGGCGGGACCGGCGATCGCACCGTTTTCGTCGGGCCGACCGACATCGTGGTCGTCAAGCCGATCGGCAGTCACCTCGCTCGTCGCCACGCCGAATAGTTCGGGTGGGACATCGCTCTTTTCGGCCGGGAAGCCGCTCAGATACAGCGGATCGACATCGTTGGCGTCGAGCCAGCCGGTCAGACATGCCGCGAACTCGGAGGTTGCGTCGACCGCGACCGGGACATCGCTTCGCAGTGCGACCAGATCGGTCTCCGCGTCCGCATAGAGCCGGACCGGCGGCCGGATCGTGCGGTCACCCGTCTCGTAGACGCCGATCGGTGCGAGTCCGTCACAGTGGATGCTCGCGTAGTAGGTCATCTCGAACTCCTCGATCAGATGGTCGGTCGCGATCTTGCCGACCAGCCCGATGCCGGGCATCCCCTCGACGAGCGTCGGCGAATCCAGTTCGATCTCGGCGTGTTCTCTGATCTGTCCCATGTCCCGTGTGTTCGCTGGCCAGTGTAGTAAAACCGGGGCCGACTCCGGCCACTGCTCCGAAACCCCCAAGCGCCCCCCGGGCGAAAGGAGCGGCAATGGAACCACTGGAACGCTATCGACCGCTAATCGACGACTTCGAGGCGTTCACCGCGGCCTGCGAGCGCCCCCTGCCCTCCGCCGTTCGAGTCAACAGCATCAAGGCGACGCCCGCACAGGTCGAGCGGGCGTTCGACGACGCCGATATCGGGTACGAGACCGCTGACTGGGCCGAAGGAATCTACCGGCTGGAGACGTCATCGCCGGGGACCCTCTGGCCCTCGGTCCACGGCTGGATCCACGGGCAGGAGGAGGTCTCCTCGCTACCCGCAAAGGTGCTGGATCCCCAGCCGGGCGAGCGCGTCTGGGACGCCGCCGCCGCGCCGGGCAGCAAGGCGACCCAGCTCTCGGCGCAGATGGACGACCGCGGCCTCGTGGTGGCGAACGACAACAACCTCGGGCGACTCTCGGCGCTCCGTTTCAACGCCGAACGGCTCGGCGTGACGAACATGGCTGTGACGAATCAAGATGCGCGTAACTTCTCGCTCAAGCGCTTCGGCGAGGGCGGCACGGACGACCGGCGTGTCGACGCCTTCGACCGGGCGCTCGTCGACGCGCCCTGTTCCTGCGAGGGGACGATCCGAAAGAACCCCGACACCTTCGACGAGTGGTCACTGGGCCACGTCGAGAGCGTCGCCGGGATCCAGCAGGGAATCCTCCGGCGGGCCGTGCAAGCGACCAGACCCGGCGGGCGCGTCGTCTACTCGACCTGTACGTTCGCCCCCGAGGAGAACGAGCGAGTGCTCGATCAGGTGCTCGACAAGGAGAACTGTCGGGTTGTCGACCAGGAGATTCCGCTGGAGCACGCCCCGGGCGTCACCGAGTTTGAGGACGAGGAGTTCGATCCCAGCGTCGAGAAAGCAGCGCGGATCTACCCACACCATAACGATACGGGCGGCTTTTTCTGTGCAACGCTGGAGGTGGGACAATGACCGAGAACGTCGGCGAGCGCTTCGACCGGCTTCCGGCGACCGCCGCGGATCGTGAAGTAGAGGGGCGGGCCACCCGCGAGGAAGTGATCGACTGGTGGCACGAGCGCTTCGACGTTCCACGCGAGACGTTCGAGGCGTACACCTTCTGGGAGAAAGGAGCCGGAAAGATCTGGGTGTTCGCCGACGACGTCCCCTCACCCATCCGGATCGAGGGGCTGGGAATGACGTTCCTGCGAACTCGCCAGGAACACTGGAAACCGACGACCGACGCCGCCCAGCGATTCGGGCGCGAAGCGAGCAAGAACGTGATCGAACTCGCCGAGGACGAGGCGAAAGCCTTCCTCACCGGCGAGGATCAGGAACTCGACTGGGACGGCGACTGGGGGTATCTGATCGCGGCACACGACGTTGGAGGCGAGCGAGAACCGCTCGGCGTCGGCCTGTACGTCTACGGCGAGTTACGCTCGATGATGCCGAAGGGGAGACAGCGCGAGCTCTAGATCGGCGGGTAGTATCTCAACTCACTGGTCGTGATGGCCAAGCGTACCCAGTTCCGTACGCGTCCCCGCGCTCGATCCCTCGGCCTCGATATCCAGCCCGTAGACGTTCCCGTCATGGCTCCCGACAAAGAGGGTGCTGTCGACCACGGTTGGCGACGAAAGCACTGACCCACCCGTCTCGAAGCGCCACGCGACCTCACCGTCGTTCGCATCAAGCGCGTAGACGTGCTCGTCAGCACTTCCGAAAAACACCCGTCCGTCAGCGACCGTCGGCGACGAGTAGACGCGGTCGTCGGTTTCCGTGAGCCACTGTAAGTGTCCGTTCGCCACGTCGATCGCGTAGACATCGCCGTCGTAACTGCCACCGAAGACGATCCCGTCGACGACCGTCGGTGAGGAGCCGACCTGCGTTCCAACCGGGAACGCCCACTCTCGCTCGCCCGTTGTGGCGTCTACCGCGTAGAGAGTTCCGTCGTGACTGCCAAACAGAACCCGTCCGTCCCAGACGGTCGGTGACGAGCGCACGGAGACGTCCGTCTCGAACTGCCAGGACTCCTCGCCCGTTTCGGAATCGAGCGCGTAGAGGCGTCCGTCGTCGCTGCCGACGAAGACCCGCTCATCGACGACAGTTGGCGAGGACTCGATCGGATCGTCGGTCTCGAAGCGCCATTGCTCCGCACCGCTCTCGGCGTCAATCGCATAGACGTTTCCGTCGTAGCTGCCGACAAATACTGTCTCTTCGGCGACGGTTGGCGAGGATGGAACGGTTGCCCCGGTCTCGAAGCACCATCGCTCGGTGCCGGGGGCGCCCCCGCCGTCGATACTGATTCCGTAGATCCGGAAATCGTCGCTGCCGACAAAGGCCGATCCGTTCGAGACGGCCGGTGAGGACCGGATACTCCCGCCGGTCGCGAACTCCCAGTGCTTGGTTCCATCGTCGCTGTCGATCGCATATAGGGAGCCATCCCGACTGCCGACGAGAACCAACTCGTCGAATACTGTGGGCGAAGAAAGCACGATATCATCCGTCTCGAACCGCCACCGTTCGGGAACGCTCTCATCGAAGACGTCGAGACAGCCGGACGCGGTTCCGAGAACGCCGACGGCGAGGCTGAGCTGGAGGAGCTGGCGGCGACCGTGTGCGGGCATAGCTGGGGTATGACGGCTATTTCATGTAAACGCTTCGACGTGCTCAGTAGCCCAGATCGAAGACGATGTTCGCCACTACGAGCACCAGAACGATTCCCAGCAGGCCGATCAGTGCGCCGAAGGAGACGGCCCAGCCGAACAGGTCAGCCAGCAGCCCGACGACGACCGACCCGGTCGAGGCCACGATCATGTAAACGGTCCGAACGAGCCCGAACCCGGCACCCTGTTCGTCCGCCGAGAGGTTGTCCATGAACCGGGGGAACACTGCCGCACCCCAGCCCATCCCGAGCCCGAGCAGGAGGATTCCGGCGACGAGTCCGGCGGGGCCGGGCACACCGACGAGCAAGGCGATACCGAGGATCGCCGTTCCGAAACACAGCGCGATGGCCCGGTCTCTGCCGTACCGGTCGGCCAGCGATCCGACCCAGATCTGCAGGATCCCCTGCACGACGAAGTACGCGGCGAAGACGACACCCGCCAGGGTCGCCGAGTGGCCGCGATGGACGGCGAAAAATGTGGGGAGAAACGAGGCAAGCCCTTGCCACGTGAAGTCAGCCACGAGGGCGATGACGGCGGTGAACGCGATCTTCGGCCGGGAGAGGAGTTCGACGATCGGCCCCAATTCGAGGCGACCCCGCATCCGCTGGTCGGGACGCTGTGGCTCTGTTGGCCGGACGTATCGGGCGAAGAGGAGGGTTGCGGGAATCGCCACGATGGCCGTGATCGCAACGGCCGGTCGCCAGCCATACCGAATTGCGACCCAGGAGACGACGACAGGTGTTACGAGGCCAGCGATGGGTGCGCCCGAGTTGTGGACGCCGACCGCGGTACCGAGGTTGTCATCGTAGGTACGGGAGAGCAGGGTCGTCGCCACCGAGTAGTGCAACCCGGCCATCACGCCCAGCGAAACAGTCCCGAGAAAGAACACGCCGAAGGTCGGTGCGGTGACGACCAGGATCGACGTGAGACCGGTACCGGCGATTGATGCCAAGACGATCGGCCGCTCGCCGTACCGGTCGGCGAGGAGCCCGCTGGGGAACTGGGCGAACGCGTAGGTGAGCCACATGCCCGTCAGCGCCGCGCCCACGAACGCGTTCGAGACCTCGAACTCGGTCGTGATTTCGGGGACGACCGGACTGATCGCCAGTCGACCCACCATCGTGACGAAGAAGGCGAGCGTGACGAGCGCCAGGACGGTCTCACGGTAGCGCCAGCGCATCGGATATAGACGCTTTCTAGACTGAGTACACGTATCCTTCGGAATCTATCCCGAAGCGGGTCTACAGCTTACAGAATTTCGAGGAGGCGGTCGATCTCGTCTCGGGTGTTAAACGCGTGGACGGATACCCGTAGCGCCTCGGGATATGGGAGGTCACGAACGCGGATCCCACGCTCGGCCAGCCGTTCGACGTCTTCCTCGGGCTCCTCGCGATCAATCGTCACGAACCCGGACTCGAATTCGCGGGGGCTCAGCAGATGCTCGTCAGGGAGTTCGGTCTTGAAGTAGTCGGTCAGGCTCTCGATTCGGGCCTCGACGGCGTCGACACCCAGCTCGTGGTGGAGGTCGATCGCTTCCTCTAGCCCCGCGTACAGGGCGGGACTCGTCGTACCGACCTCGAAGCGACCCGCCCCGGGTTCGTACTCGTAGTCGTGGGCGTTCGCCGCCGTGACGCTCCGGTAGCCGATCGCCGAGGGGATCAGGTTGCGCTCCGCGCCCGAACGAACGTAGAGGAATCCGGCACCGAACGGCCCGAGCAGCCACTTGTGAGCGCCCCCGACGACGAAGTCGGCACCCCAGTCCTCGACATCGACCGCCGTCTGGCCCGGCGACTGGACAGCATCGACCAGCACCATCGCCCCCGCGTCGTGGGCGATATCGACGATCTTCTCGATGGGAAGACGGGTTCCGTGGGTCCAGGTGACCGAGCTCACGACGAATAGAGTGGCGTCTTCTGCCGCCGCTCTGACGTCGTCGAGATCCAGCCGTCCGGTCTCGGTTTCGAGTACCCGCACGTCGACGTCGTGGGTACGTTCGAGTTTTCGCCACGGCAAAATCCCCGAGGAGTGTTCGAGATCAGTTCTGACGATCACGTCCTCGCTGTCCCAGTCGAGTGCACCCGCGACGCGGTTGATTCCGTCGGTGGTGCTCTCGGTGAGAGCGATTTCACCCGGCCTCGCGCCCAGCAGATCGGCGACGGCCGCTTTCGTCGACTCGTGTCGGTCGCCCATCGGGCCGTACATCCCCTCACTGACCGGCGTCTCGTACTCGTGGGATTCGAGCGCCGATTCGACGGCATCGACGACGCGCCGTGGGCTTGGCCCGCCCGCGCCGGTGTTGAAGTAGATGCCGTGATCGAGGGCGGGGATCTCCGCCCGCAGGGTTTCGTAGTTCATGCTCTGTGAGTTCCTTGTCGCACGTTAGTTTGTATCGCTCGTCTGCGGTTAGTTTGTACTACTCGTCCGTGATACCGACCGGATCGATCAGTCGTCGGCTTCCGCCGTGGCAACCTGACGGTCAGTCTCCGCGGCTGCCCGACTCTCCAGCCACGCTTCGGTGTCCAGCGCGGCCATACTGCCGGTGCCAGCCGCAGTGATTGCCTGCCGATAGTTGGGGTCCATTACGTCGCCAGCGGCGAAGACTCCGGGAACGCCCGTCTCGGTCGTCATGCCGCCGGTCGTCTCGATATACCCGTCCTCGTCGAGGGAGATGGGCGTATCCGCGAGAAATGCTGTATTGGGAACATGGCCGACACCGTAGAAGATCCCACCGACATCGACGCGATCGACGTCGACATCGGCTGCTGGATCTACGGGATCGCCGGCTGCTGCACGCTCGCCGGCGTTGTCGTCGAGTTTCTCCCTCGGATGCCCGTCCGGGTGACTGACGAGCGTCGCGCCGGTGACGCCGGTCTCCTCCGACCCGTGGATCGCGAGCAGTTCGGCGTTCCACCGGAACCCGATTTTCTCGTGCTCGCGGGCACGCCGGGCCATGATGTCCGAGGCCCGAAGTTCGTCTCGCCGGTGGACGATCGTGACGCTGTCGGCGAACTTCGCGAGGAAGAGCGCTTCTTCCATCGCACTGTCGCCGCCGCCGATCACGAGTACGTCGTCGCCACGGTGGAACGCGCCGTCACAGGTCGCACACGTCGAGAGGCCATAGCCCATCAGATCGTCCTCGTTTGCCGCGCCGACCCAGCGGGCGCTCGCACCGGTGGCCACAATCAGTGCGTGGGTTCGGAGGGACTCGCCATTCGAGAGCTGGAGCTCCATCGGTTCGCCCTCGACCGACGCCGCCTCGACGGTCCCGTGTTCGAAGGTCGCGCCGAAGCGCTTGGCCTGCTCTTTGCCGTGCTGGATCAGCTCCATTCCGCCCACGCCGTCGGGGAAGCCGAGGTAGTTCTCGACGTCAGTCGTCAGCGTTAGCTGCCCGCCGGGTTCGGGGCCTTCCAGTACGAGCGGTTCCAGATCCGCACGAGCAGTGTAGACCGCCGCCGAAAGGCCAGCGATCCCGGATCCGACGATGACGACCTCGTGAGGCTTGCTCATTCGTCGGTGTACTGGCTGACCAGATTGAACAGCTGCTCCTCCGAGAGCATTCCGACGTGCTGGTCGACCTGCTCGCCGCCAGCGAACAGGACGGTCGTCGGCACGCCACGAACGCCGTAGGCGCTGGCCAGTTGCTGGAGGGCGTCGACATCGACCTTTGCGACAGTCGCGTCGGACTCCTCTGCGAGTGTTTCGATTCCCGGCTCCATCATCTGACACGGACCACACCAGTCCGCGTAAAAATCGACGAGGACGACGTCCTGGTCCGCCACAAGCTCATCGAGATGGTCCGCGCTTTCGATCTGTACCGGTTCGGTGGGTGCTGTGCCATCCGTCCCGCGTTGCGTATCTGTTGCCATCACCAGTAGATAGGGGGCCACGCCGCATAAGTGTTTTGCAAAAATTGCACAATACTACCAAACGAGTCGGCTGGGGATTCAGTCGGAGACTGCGTGGGGGATACCGAGGTACGCCTCCGCGGTCGCGGAGAGGGCCGAGACCGTCGTGAACTCGTCGCAGGCGTGGGCGGTGTCGGTAGCGACGGCAAACTCCACGGTTGGAATCCCGGCCTCTCGGAGTCGTTTTGCGTCGCCGCCGCCGGTCGCGCTACGCCGATAGACGCGATCGTCTAGCACCGATTCTGCGACATCCCCGACTGCCCCGACGAGCGGACTCTCCAGTGGCTCGTAACTCCCGATACTCCAGGAGACATCTGCGACCGTCACGTCCTCGTGTTCGTCGATCCAGTCGTGGATCTCGTCGAGAAGCTCCGGCGTCCGGACGCCCGCAGTGAGCCGCACGTCGAGTCCTGCGCTCGCGGCCCGCGGAACGCTGTTTATTGCCTTGCCTCCGTCAATTGTTCCGAGATTGACGGTGGGGGATTCGAACAGCCGACTGGCCGCCTCGTATCCCATCGAGTCGGCATAGTACTCGACCGACTCGGCGACGATCGTCTCGATATCCGGTGGCACCGTCAGTTCTCGGTTCGCGAGTCGCTCCCTGAGATCCGTGATCGCCATCCAGAGTCGATCAATCGCGTTCTGCCCACGCATCGGCCGGGAGCCGTGTGCCGCCTCCCCGACCGATTCGAGCGTCAGCCAGATGCTCCCTCGGTCGGCGACGATAATCGACGCCGGGCCGCCGGTACAGGTCGGCTCGCCGATCACGCAGCCGTCCGTGTCCAGACGATCATCGTCGAGCAGCGCCTTCACGCCGGCGTCGCCCGCGACCTCTTCATCACTGACGAAGGCGAACTCCAGTGTTACTGGTGGCTGCCGGTCCCGGTGGGCGTAGTACCGTGCCACCTCGATCATCGCTGCGACCGCGCCTTTCATATCCGTCGTGCCGCGACCGTAAACCCGCTCGTCGACCTGCTCGCCGAGCGGATCGAACGACCAGCCGTCGGGATCGTACGGAACAGTATCAAGATGGCCGCTGTAGAGAAGACGCTGGTCGGTAGCTCCTGGCACTGTCGCAAGAAGGTTCGGTTTTCGGTCCTCGACAGCGAACCGTTCGGTCTCGATCCCCACCTCTCGTAACGCCGTGTCGATCCAGTCGACGATCTCGCGGGTATGACCCGGCGGATTAGTGGTATCGTGCGCGACAAGCTCCAGCGTTGTCGCTACGAGCCGTTCGGGAGGAATCGACTCGTCCGACCCGATCACGATGGGCTTTCGCTCGTCGCGACGGGCTCCTCGACGGCGTGTTCGTACTTGTCCTCGAACTCCTGGATGAGCTGACCCATCTTTGCGTACCAGTCGTTGAGCATCCGCTGCATATCGTCGGCGATCTGCTCGGGATCAGTCGGATAGTAGACGTGATAGTAGCCGCCGTCCTCGTAGTTGACCTGTTCTTTCTGAATGAAACCGCTTTTGAGCAGGCGCTGGATCGCCCGGTAGGCCGTCGAGCGCTCCCGGTCGACCTGCTCGCCAACCTCGTCGATCGTCAGCGGTTCCTCGCTCTCTACGAGTACCCTGTAACACTCCTTGTCCAGCTGTTTGAGGCCGTGAATACACTCCAGTAGCCCTTCACACGCCATGTCCCGCTGGAGCTGTTCCGCCATCGAGTTAGCCATATCGGGTACAAGGATCTGCACCGATAAAAGGTTTTGTGAATATTGTACAATGCCGTTGAGCGGCCCGAAGCGGCTGGGATGGTCCCTCAATCGTGCGGGTGGAACCGCTTGACTGCACGGTCTACTGCGTCGACCTGCCCGATAAAGGTGATCCGATCGCCTTCAGCGAGTGTGTGATCGCCGGTCGGGACTTCCGTTTTGCCGTTCGAGTGGGTCAACAGTCCGACAATACAGCCGTCAGGGATCTCCGCGTTGAGTTCGGCAATCGTCTTCCCAACGAGCCCTTCGGCAGTAACTTCGATCTCCTGAACGTCACCGGTCCGGCCGATCTCGTTCATCCACGAGGAAAGCGACGGGCGTTCGAGCACGTTTTCCAGCGACCACGCGGTCGCCATCGAAAGGTCGATCGCACGCACGCCCAGCGACTCGAAGGCGTCGACGTTACTGGGCTGGTTGACTCGCGAGGCGATCTTTTCGACGTTGAAGGTCGTTCTGGCGAGCTGGCAGGCGAGAAGATTCACGTCGTCGTCGGGCGTTGCGGCAACCACGGTCTTCGCCCGGTCGATCTCCGCCCGCTCGAGTACGTCGGCGTCGGTGCCGTCACCCTCGATCGTCCGGAAACCTCGCTCCCGGGACCGTTCGACGGCGTCGGAATCCTCGTCGATGATCAGTACGTTCTCTCCGTCCTGTTCGAGCCGTTCTGCGAGGGACAGGCCGACCCGTCCCGCGCCGATGATGATGGTGCGCATTGGTGATACCTCGAGGTAGTCCGCGATCTGTCGTGCGATGCCAGCCTGCAGGATGACCGTGGCGAAGATGATCAGGAAGACGGTCCCGGCGAGCAGTTGGGCTTCTTGCGGTCGCCCCAGTGTCTGGAGTTCGACGGCAAAGAGCGTCGCAACACTCGCGGGGATGATACCGCGCGGGCCGACCGCGCTCAGAAAGAGCCGCTCGTTGCGGGTGAACCGTTCGTTCGTCGTCGAGAGGTAGATCACGGCAGGGCGCAGCACGAGCGTGACTGCGATGACGACGGCGACGCCAGCAACGCCGAGAGCGAGAATGTCACCGAAGTCGATCAGCGCTGCCAGCGCCACGAAGACAAAGGAGAGGACGACAACCGAGAGATCATCGAGAAAGTCGATCACTTCCTCGTGGTGTGGCAGGTCGACGTTACCGAGCACGAACCCGGCCATCGCCGCCGCGCCGATCCCCGTCTCGGTTGCGATCGTCTCCGCACCGCCGTACGCGAGGAGGATTCCGGCAAGCACGATCAGGCGCGAGTGTAGCGCTGCATTGCTCGGGGTGACGTTGCTTCGAGAGAGCACCCACCAGATGCCCCCCGCAACGAGTGCACCGGTGGCGAACCCAACCGCTACCCTGAACGCGAACTCCCCGACGAACTGGAGTCCGCCACCGTCGCCCGCGATCAACACCTCGAAGACGACCACGACGAGGATCGCCGCAGTGACATCGTTGATGACACCCTCGCCTTCCAGAAGCGCACCGACGTGATCCCGAACAGTGACAACGTTCAGGATCGGGCCGATCACCGTCGGGCCAGTGGCGATCAGGAGTGCCCCGACGAGCAGTCCGACTTCGATGCTCGTGTTCAGAAAGACGATGACGGCCGCCGCAGTACCGAGCCACGTAATCGCTGCACCGATTGTGACGACCCGAAACAGCGCGTCGGGCGCTTCCCGGAGTTTGTCGATGTTGAGGTGGTATCCTCCCTCGAAGAGGATAATCGCGACGCTGACGCCGACCATCGTTGTGAGCCCACCGCCGAACGTTTCCCGGGAGACAACCCCAAGGAACTCGGGGCCGATGAGGACGCCCGCCAGGATCAGAAACAGGACGCTCGGGAGTCGGAGTCTGTCAGCCAGCACGCGGGAAGCGACGCCGAGTGCCAGGACGATGGCGACGACGCCGACGAGACTACTCATACTCGGCCACCGCCCGCCTCGATCGTCCAGTAGTGGGCTCTGGTATTTCTGGCCGTGTCACCTCTGGAATTGAGGAATCGAACGTCTTCAATCATTTCCTCCCGGCGACGCGGTTGCCGCAGTACCGTTCTCCCTGACTGCTCGTGCCCCGTAGTAGAGAATCACGGCGGTGACAAAGGCCGAGGAGCCGACGAGCAGGACGAAGCTAATGGTATCGAGGATCGGCATGGCGAGCCAGTTCGCGAGCTCACCGAACGCCACGGCGATGCTCGCCAGCAACAGCATGATGCCGAAGTAGATCGTCACGTCCGCCTCATCGACGTACGCGGTCGAGGCCGACCCGATTCGTGCGCCGAGCGCGCTGCCAGCGAGCAACGCGGTGACCACGCCGAGGTCGACGACGCCGTCGAGCCCGTAGGAAAAGGCCCCGACTGCCCCGGACATCAGCGCGCCAAAGAGGCTCGTCCCCACGGCGGCGGCCAGCGGGACGCCGATCAGGTAGTAGATTGCAGGCATCCGAATGAACCCGCCACCGACACCGAGAAAGCCGGAGACGACGCCGACGCCGCCACCGACGCCCGAGATTGTCCACAGCGAGGCCTTGCTTCCGTCCGTGAGCGTCACCATCGGTGGGATGTTGTACGACTTGATCCGTTTGGCGATCTCGGGGATGTCGTCCGGGTCAGCCTCTTTTCCGTCCTCATCGGCGTCCTGATTGAGTGCGCTCCGGACGAACAACAGCCCGATCGCCGCGAGCAACAGGACGTAGACGGTGCCAACGACTAGCTCCGCCTGCCCGAGCGCATCCAGCGCCAGCACACCGTACTTGCCAACCTCGATCCCGACGGCGATACCGACGAACATCAGCGCGCCGAGCTTGTAGTCCACCGATCCCACGTCGTGGTGTTTCATGGTCGCGATCACGGCTGTCCCGAAGACAAAGGCCATCGAACTGCCGATCGCGACGGGGGCGGGGTAGCCGAGGATCAACAGCGCCGGCGTTACCAGAAAGGACCCACCCATCCCGAAGAAGCCGAAAAAGACCCCGACCATGAAGCCGAAGCCGACAAACAGCACGAGCAGGTCGAGACCGAGTCCGAGTACCTCCATAGCTCAGGCTTGCTCAATCCTGTTGATCACGGAGGGAGCGACGGTATCTTCGAGTGCGCCGTAGCCGACGTAAAACACGACGGCCTCGACCAACACGACGCCGACGAGGATCGCCGCCTGCACGTACCCAGGGAGTGCGAGTGCTTCGATCATTGCGTCCACCTCTGTGTTTCGCGTGTCCAGGTCATTGTCTTCAATACCCTCTACTCGGAGGGAGTGTATAACGCTTGTGGGACGACCATACAATATTACAACAGTCTATCTAACGCCTAACCAACGCATATATTTCTATAACTTATCCAGATATAGGAGGGGAACGCCCCGCTGCAGCCCACCGCTGACTCGCTCTTGTCCGACAGACGCACAAAAACCACAGTGTGCAGTAGTAACACCCCACACAGGCCGACCGTTCGGTTCGACACGGTAGCATTGATAATGGACAAACCAAACAATATTATACGGTCCCGACGTAAGACCGGATATGAAAGCGGTACTTGCGACGGACCTCTCGGCGGCGAGCGAGGCCACGATCGAGAGCGAGACCTGCCTGAACTGCCTCGGTCGGATCGGCGTCGAGGAGATCCATCTCGTCACCGTCATTCCCGCGAACGTCCACGCCGGGATGCCCGGCATCGACTTCGAGAAGCGACGGAAACGGGGCCTGAATCGGTATCGCGACGTGATCGAGGCGGCCGGACTGGATGTCGAGACCCACGTCGTGCGGGGGACGCCACACCGGCGGATCAACGGTGTCGCCGAGACGGTCGGAGCGGGACTGACCATCATCGGGTCCCGGGGGAAAAGCCCACTGGAGAACCGGGTGATCGGGTCGACGGCCCGCAACCTCGCCCGGACGACGGTCGTTCCGCTGGTCGTCAACCGGATCGAACGTGCCGCGGACGACCCCGAGGTGCTTCGGGAACATCTCTTCCAGCGCATGCTGTTTGCGACTGACTTTTCGGCGAACGCCGAGCGTGCCTTCGAGTCGTTTTCGTATCTTCGCCACGCGACCCAGGAGGCGACGCTCGTCCACGTCGGGACGCCGAAAGATCCGGGTCTCGGTGAGGGCGAGGATCCGGAAGTGGAACTCGACGCGCTCGCCGCCCGCCTCGAGGACTGGGGGATCGAGACCGAGACGGACGTCAGACAGGGGGACCCGGCCGACGAGATCCTCGCCGCCGAGGCGGAGTTCCGACCGACGACGATCCTGCTCGGCTCGCGGGGTCACAGCCGCCTGCGCCGCCTGCTGCTCGGGAACGTCTCCGAGGATCTGGTCGCGCGCGCCGACGGGAACGTGATGCTCGTGCCGCCGGAACGGACAGCCTGATCGGAGCGGTCGCTCCAGTATCGGACTTCCGGCACCCCCTTCCGATTATTACTCGATTCGTGGTAGCGTCTCACGCTATGTTCGACTTCGAAAACCGGGTAGTCATCGTAACGGGGGCCGGACAGGGAATCGGCGCAGCGACTGCAACGCTGTTCGGGGAGCAGGGTGCCAACGTCGTGGTCACGGACGTCGTCGAGCAGCGGGAGGCGGTCGGCGAGGCGGTCGAGGACGCAGGTGGGACCGCGCTCGTGCGCGAACTCGACGTGACCGACTACGAGCAGGCCCAGTCCGTCGTCGAGGACACCGTCGACGAGTTCGACCGGGTCGACGTGCTGGTTAACAACGCGGGGATCTTCCCGACAGCCGGACTCGACGACATGACGTCCGAGGACTGGCAGCAGGTGATCGATATCAACCTCACAGGGACGTTCAACTGCACGAAGGCTGTCCTACCGGTGATGCGTGATCAGGAGTACGGCCGCATCGTCAACATATCCTCGGCCTCCGGCGGCAAGATCGGCTGGTCGGGAGAGCTCTCTCACTACGCCGCCAGCAAGGGTGGCGTCGTCGGCTTCACCCGAAGCGCCGCGATCGATCTCGGACCCGATGGGATCACGATGAACGCCGTCGTCCCGGGGATGATCGATACCGGCGCAGCCGAGCAGGTCTCGACTGATGAAGAGATACAGGGGGCAGTGAACATGACACCGGTCGGACGACAGGGCGATCCCGAGGAGCTGGCGGCCGCAATCGCGTACCTCGCTTCGGAGCCCGCCGCGTTCGTAACCGGTGCCTCGCTCGTCGTCGACGGCGGGATCACACTGGTCTGATACGGACATTCTTAGAATTGTGGAAACTAAACAAGACTTAAATCGAGACAGATAGAACATCGAGATATGTCCGAGAACGTTTCGACGTACGAGATGACTGGCACACGAATGAGCCCCCGACGGATGGAGATCGATACTGGCGAGGCCGCGTTCGTCGTCGGCAAGGACGTCAACCCTGTCGAGTACTTCCTCGGTGCGATACTGGGCTGTCTGAACTCGACCGGTACGATGGTCGCCCGGGACATGGATATCGACATCGAGGAGATGACGGTCCGGATCGACGGCGATGTCGACTACTCGCGCTACCGCGGTGAGGAATCCGACGCCCGCCCCGGCCTGCAGGAACTCGACGTGACGTTCGACATCGACGCGGATGCCGACCGGGAGCGCCTGGAGGAATGGCTCGCAGCAGTGAAAGATCGATGTCCCGTGACCGACAACGTCGAACACGAGACGCCTCTCACGCTCGACATCGAGCCGGCGTGAGGATCAGTCCGCGCCGGTCACACCGGCGCTCGCTTCCGCGTCCTGACTGCGCCAGACGCCCTGCAGGTACGCGCCGACGAACATGCCGGCGAGTGCCCAGAGGATCGTCACGTTGCCGACACCGAGGCTGGCGTAGGCCGCGCCGGGACAGATCCCCGAGAGGCCCCAGCCGACGCCGAAGATCGAGCCGCCAATGAGGACGTTCCGATCGAACGATTTGAGCCGCCGGGCGTAGCTGTCGCCAGTCAGCGGCGCGCTGTCGAGCACGCGGGGGACGATCGCAAAGCCGAGCCCGGTCACGATCGCGGCTCCGAACATCACGAAGACCAGCCCGAAGTCCTCGAACTGGAGGAAGTTCAATACGACCTCCGGCTGGGCCATGTGGCTGAAGCCGAGGCCGAAGCCGAAGATCAGGCCGCCGACGTAGATCAGCGGCATGAACAGGGGATGGCGAGAAGCGGCCATACGTTATGGACTCACCCCCAGTGCCATCACCAGCTGAGCGGTCCCGATCGCAACGAGCATGAACGTCGCCACGCCGACGATCGACGTCTTCGAGGCCGACCCGACGCCACAGACGCCGTGGCCGGAGGTACAGCCCTTCCCGATTCGGGTCCCGACCCCGACTAGGACGCCGCCGAGGAACAGCCGCCACGGCTGGACGTCCGTGAGCCAGATCGTCACGCCACCGATCTCACGGAGCTGGCCTGTTGTCCCGGGCGTGTACAGTGAACTCGTGAGGAGTCCGGACTGAAACGTGAGCGCGTAGATCGCCGCCCCGGAGATGATCCCGAAGGTGAAGACGAGCCGCCAGTCCCGCGAGCTCCGGTACTGCTGGAATCGCGATCGATCGGAGGCGTACGAGAGTGTCGACTCGAGGAACGTGCTCGCACCGGCACTGATTCCGGTTCCGAGGTAGATCACCAGCGCGCCGAGGCCGACGAACAGCCCGCCGACGGCGTAGCGACTGATCCCCTCGGGAAAGAACGTCTCAAACAGCGCCGGAACGACGAGGTCGGGAATCATACCCGATCAGTCATCCGCGAGCGAGTCCTGGCTTGCTGCGCAGTTGTTCGGTCCGAGTTCGAGCTCGAAGGCCTCCTCGTCGTCTGCGGTCTGCTGACCGAGATTGGTCGCGATGATATCCTCGTAGTTGGCCGGCCGCGGAGGCATATCCGAGAGGATCACGTCGACGAACTCGTCTTCGTCCATCCGCAGTGCAGCCATCTCGTCGACGAGCTGACCGATCGGCGCGGTGTAGGTACCGTCCGCTGCGGGCTCCGCGGCGTCGCTAAAGTGCGCGCCACCGATGAGCGTCTCGTCGGGCAACGTGAGCACGCGTTCTTGCAGGGACTCGTAGAGCTGCTTTGCCGCATCGGGTGCGCCGGCGTCGCCCTCTTCGAGATCCGGCCGCGCGACGCTCTCGACGAACAGGCCGTCACCGGTCGCGAGCAGGGAGTCATCGATCAGATACGAGGTCATCCCGGAGGTGTGACCGGGCGTGTAGACGGTCTCGATCGTGGCGTCGCCGACTGCGAACTCGTCGCCGTCCGCGGCGAGGGTCATGTCGTCGGCGTAGGTGATCCCCCGGTCGACCGCTGGCTCGGGGATGACGCCCTCGACGCCCTCGTCAGCGAGGTTTCGTACCCCGGAAATGTGGTCCGCGTGGACGTGCGTATCGATCGCATACTGTAGTTCGACGCCGAGTTCTTCGGCATCGTCGAGATACCGGTCGGTAAACTCACGAAGGGGATCGATGACGGCGGCCTCGTCGCCGTCGTAGAGGAAATAGCCCAGACAGCCACTGGAGGGGCGCTGGTACTGCAGGAGCGTCCCTGTACCGTCGTACTCGGTCACTTCGACTGCCTCGTAGACGCGTGCCCAGCCGTTCATGCCGTCTTCGAGGTGGTCGACATCGTACCCGAGCTCTTTCAGCGAGCCAGCGACGTACTCGCTTGCACCGCCTTTGGCACACAGAACGGTCAGCTCACGATCGTCGGGGATCCGACCGAGTACGTCCTCCGGGATCTCGTCGTCGAGGAAGTGGAAATACGGAACGTTGATCGATTCGACGTTCTCGCCGTCGATCTTCCACTCCTCGTAGTCGCCCTCCATACGCGCGTCGAGTAGCGTAACCGACTCGCCTGCATCGATCTGTGCTTTTAGCTCGTTCGGGTCGATCGATTCGACGTCGACGTCAGGGGTTGGAAAGTCCATGTCGTCCATGTTGTACACCGTAGAATATTGGGTGATCCCTCATAAGAGTTTGCATGGTTTTGCGTTTACCACACAATATACTAGCTCCCCAATATTTCCAGATGCGGCCAAGTCGGTGATAGACTGGAAGAGAAGTAGTAATTCGCGTGGCTTCGTATGGCGGCTTTTCAATACCACTACAATAATCGGTGGCTTTATATCTCTCTACCCAATATTGTGTATTAGCTCCAATACAGAGCAGATTAACAATGAGTTCGCAATACGATATTACCGAAACCCTGGATGTAAAAGGACAGTCCTGCCCGATGCCCGTCGTCAAGACCAAACAGGCTGCAGACGAACTGGCCGAGGGGGAAATTCTCGAAGTGGTCGCCACGGATTCGGGCAGCATGAGCGACATCGATGGGTGGGCCGACGGAACGTCGGGCGTCGAACTCCTCGAGCAGGTCGAGGGCGACGACGTCTACAAACACTACGTTCAGAAGACGGCATGAGCACCGACAGCTCTACGCCCACGGATGAGGAGGCGACACCTGATCCCGCCGAGGTAGCGGCCCTCCGCGAGCGCGTCGACGAGCTAGAACAGTCGCTCGCGGAGCTTGATGACGGCGATGATCAGAAGCAGATGACGATCATCGCCACGAAGGGTACGCTGGACATGGCATATCCGCCGCTGATTCTGGCGAGTACGGCCGCCGCCTTCGGCTGGGATGTGGTCGTCTTCCACACGTTCTGGGGGCTGGAGATCCTCCACGAGGACAACGCCGAGGAGCTCAAACTGAGCGCCGTCGGCAACCCGAACATGCCGATGCCCAACGCCATTGCAGCGCTGCCCGGCATGGACGCGTTGGCGACGCGCATGATGCGAAACAAGATCGACGACAACGGCACCGCGACCATCGGCGAGCTGATCGAGCTCTCTCTCGACCAGGGCGTCGACCTGCAGGCCTGCCAGATGACGATCGAGCTGATGGACTACGACGAGGACGACTTTTTCGACGGCGTGACCACGGGTGTCGGCGCAGCGACTGCGCTCAACCACATGGCCGACGCCGACGTGCAGCTGCTGATCTAACAATGCGTGAGAAGGAACCAAGCCTCCGCGTCGTCGAAGCCGTCGCCGAAGCAGAGGAGAGCGATCCGGGGGATCTTTCTACCCCGCTTGCCAGTGTGATCGATCCCGACGCGCTGGATCGGTTGTTCGAGACAGCTGGTTACGAAGGCATGAGTCCCTGTTGCTCGGTATCGTTCACCTACTACGGGTATGACGTGAACGTCAACGCGAACGGACGAATCACTGTTCAGTAACCGTTACTCCGCGTGGCGCACGATGTGAATATCGTATCGTGGATCTTCCGAGAGCGGATTCCCCACACTGGTCAACGGCGTCGAGACGCGGCCCGCGTTCTCGCTGCCGATGAAGATGATCGACACCTGTAGCTCGGCCGCGACCTGTCGGATCGTCCGCGTGATGTCGGTCGTGATCGTCGCGCGATAGTCAGTCTCTTCAGTTTCCTCACAGCGGAAGGTCGCCTCGGGTGCCACGTCCTCCTGTTGATGCCGTAGCCGCGTACAGATCATCTTCGCGTCAAACGCCTCGTCAGGAGCGAGCCAGCCGCGGTCGCGCGCGAACTCGACATCGGGTGGGACCACGGCGAGGGCGACGACCTCCTCCCCGGTGAACTCGCCGAACTCCCGGGCACGGTCCAGCGCCGCCGTGGAGAGATCGGAGCCGTCGAACGGAACCAGCAGTGTCATACCGGCATCTCAGTCCCTCGGCAGTTAACGATTGCGCCGCGGCTCCGTTACTTCGAGAGTTGTAGTTTAACACTTCGAATGTTGTAGTATAACACTTCGAGTATTGTAGTTAGCGTTCACGCACCGTCCCGCCGCTCAGCCCGTCCCACACGACCCGGTAGCCCAGCTCTGCGAGGACCGTGCTGGCGTCGTCGATCCCCGTCTCGCCGATCCGTGTTTCGGCGGTAGCAAACTCCATGCCGTCCTCGATTCGATCTGCCAGCTCGGCGAGCACGTCCGGCCGGACCAGCGTGCGACCGATCAGCTCGTGCTCGGGGAACTCCCTGTCTTCAATTGCGCTCTCGCTCACGCCGTGCTGTTCGGCGAGGTCGGCCAGCGTCAGGACGTCCGCTTCGGGCTCGAGTTCATCGGGGAGGTCGGCCGCGCTATCCGTTTCCAGATCGGCCTCGTACCGGCGCAGGGCGTCACGCACGTCCTTGATCCGGACGGTGCCCGAATACTGGATCGCCCGATGATCCCGGGCCTCGATCGCTTCGCCAGCACCGAGACTCTCGTCGACGGCAACGAGCAGTTCGACATCCTCGACGGTATCGAGCTTCGAGAGCTTCGTTTCGACGTACTCGGGCGTCCAGAAGCCCATAATCTCGAAAAAGACGCGGAAGTCAGCAAAGCGGTAGTCGAACGCGAAATCGGGGATCATCACGCTCGCTCCGGCCGCGAGGGGTTCGGGCTCGCGGACGAGCTCCCAGTCGAGATCCAGCGCCGCAAAGCGGGCGGCGAAATCGGCCTCGACGCCGCTGTCGTAGCGGTCCTCGACGAGCGGTTCGACGCCTGGCACGCGAATTGGATCCTCAGCCGAGAGACGGAGTTCGCGTTCGGTGCCGCGGTCGTCGATTCGCGCGGAGAGTGTCCAGTCGTCCGTTTTGGCAACGCTCCGAAGCAGGCGGGCAAACTGGGTGCCGTACCGCCGGGTGGCACGGAACAGTCCGGTCGGTCCAGTGACTACCAGTTCGCGGCCCGCCGGCGTTTTCTCTACCTCATAGAGCAGTCCGAGCCGTTTCACCGCCGAGACCAGTCCCTTCGGATCTACCGAGCGCACCCTGATTTCCGTGGCGTCGAACAGCGCAGTCTGGGCCAGCGAGAGGTTGTACTGTGCGATCAGCGCTTCGGGACTCCAGCGGCTGTCGAACGATGTGAGTATCTGTCGATCGTCGAGATCAGCAAAGAGCGAGGTCTCGATGGCGTCGGACGATACCGCGAGTCCCGACGCCGCCCGATCGATCGCCGCCTCACGGTCGGCGACAGTAACAACCCCCACTGATTCTGCGGCCTCGAATGCGGATCGGCGCGCTCGCTCGGGATCAACCGGGGCACGCGTCTCGAACGCCGCGTCGTGTTCCAGCAGTCTGGCAAATCCTCGGAGGAGTTTGAAATCCTCGGCCTCGCGTTCGAGGTCGGTCAGCGCGTCCTCGAGGTCGCCTGCAGTATGATCGACGTGGCCCTGATAGGTCCCGATGGCTTTCGCAGCCAGCGGGCGGTGCTCCCGCCCGGCGAACTGTGGGTGATAGCCCCCGCCAGCACGCGAGACGCGGAGCAGGTCCTTCGTCAGCACGTGAGGAGCTACGGCTGGACGTAATAAAATCCGTTCGGGACGCTTGCACTGATCTACCTCTCACCGTCGAGGAAGGAAAGTACCGCTTCGTTGAACGCCTCGGTCTGCTCGCGCTGGGGCCAGTGCCCACAGTCCGGTCGGACGTCGAGCGTCGCGTCCGGGATCCGATCCGCTGTTCGTCGCGACCACTCGACCGGAAAGAGCGGGTCTTCGGCACCGTGGACGAGCAGCGTCGGGACGCCGAGGTCGCCGAGACGGTCCGAGAAGTCGGTCCGGTAGCCGCTTCGATCCACCTCGTGACGCCGCCAGCGGCGAAACGCCAGCCCGGCATCCGGCCGTTGTAGCAGTCGGTAGAACTCGTCGACGACCGACCGGGAGAGCGTACTGACATCGTTCACGATGCCGCCGAGTGCGCGCTTTGCAAGTCGTCGGTTCCGGCTGAGCAGGGAGATCGACAGCTCGTTCAGCTGTGGAAGCCGCGAAAGAATGTACGTCAGGTAGCCGTGGGGGAGCCCCCGGCCGAGACCGTGGCTGTCGACCAGCACGAGTTTTTGCACGCGGGACTGGTTGTACAGCGCGTACTGGAGCGCGATCCCACCGCCCATCGAGACGCCGACGAGCGTGACCGGCGAGATGTTTAGCGCGTCGAGAAAGTCGCCGAGGACGTCGGTATGGTACGCGGTCGTGTAGTCGGCAGCCTCCGGGCGGCTGCTGCTTCCGTATCCCGGCAGATCGAGTGCGATAACGCGGCGCTCGTGGGCAAACGGTGCGATCGAGCCGCCCCACGAGAGCGTCGCCGCGTCGACGATGCCGCCGTGGAGGAACACGACAGGTGTCGACCCGCTGCCCGCCGTAATGTAGTGGAGGTGTCGACCGTCCACGTCGATCCACATGTCGAGCGGTTCGAGCGTGTCCGTGTGCTCGGTTGCCATCGTGTGATATATCCACACGCTGTGGGAAATAGCTAACAGCGAGCTAGCTCATAATGACCGTAAGGTGGAAACCCGCGTCTTTAGGCGCGGGAGGAAGCCGACCACTCGGACACACACCGCGTTCGATAGCAGGTCGACTCCCCCCACGCCAATCCGAACTATTATAAATTCCAAGTGCTACATATGAAGTGAAGATGGTGGAAGGCTCAGGCACTCGCACCGTTCCCGTCAAACTCGATGTGGACAAGAGTGCCGCTGACCTCCTCCACCAGACCATCGACCACTTCCTCGACGCCGCCAACCATGTTGTAGACGTAGCGTGGGAATCCGACTGGAAAATCACCAGCAAACAGAAACTCCACGACCTCACCTACTACGACGTTCGAGACGACTCGCCACTCCCGGCCAATCTCGTGCAAGCCGCGCGAAACCGTGGGGCAGAAGCTGTCAAAGGCGTCGTAGAACGCTGGAAGGAAGGCAAAAAAGCCTCGAAACCCGAGTTCACGTCACGGTTCGCTAGCTACGACGCCCGAACCGTCACTGTCAACGACGACCACGCCACACTCGCCACCATCGACGGGCGAGTCACTGCGGAGTTCGTCCTTCCCGACGACCAGCGAGATACGCCTCACTCGGAGTACCTGTTCAACGACGAGTACGATGTGAAGGGAGCCACGCTTCACTACGACGAGGTTGAGGACTGTTTCTATCTTCACGTGCGGACAAAGCCCGCTGTGGAGAACGATGATGCCGACACAGGCGATGCCAAGCACGTCTCCGTCCTTGGTGTTGACCTCGGCATCACAAACATCGCAACCACCTCAACCGGACGATTCTGGGGCGGCGGCGAACTCAACCACTGGCACCGCGAGTACGAGAAGCGTCGGGGGTCGCTCCAGCAGACTGGGACTCGATGGGCACACGAGAACGTCCAGCGAGTCGGTCGGAAGGAAACTGGGCGGTTTGAGCAGATGCTTCACACGATCTCGAACGAACTCGTAGACGAAGCTCTGGAGAACGACTGTACGCATATCGTGTTCGAGCAACTCAACGGAATCCGCGAACGCTTGCCGCACGCGAAGGCGGTTCACAAGTGGGCGTTCCACCGCTTGTACGAGTACGTCACGTACAAGGCCGAGTCTGACGGGCTTGTCGTGAAGCAGATTAATCCTGCGTACACGAGCCAACGTTGCTCGAAGTGTGGGTTCACTCACGAGGATAATCGCCCGCACAATAACGGTCAGGACGAGTTCGAGTGTCTGAAGTGCGGGTACGATATTCACGCGGATTACAACGCGGCGAAGAATATCGGCTTGAAGTATCTCCGCGACCAGCAAAAGTCTGGGCGTGGAGGCGCACCCGTAGGCGTGCGCTTGAACAGCGGGATGATGAACGTAAACGGTGAGTATTCGCCTACTGTGTTACACAGTTAGAACGGGAGTCCACGCTGAATGCCACGCCCTTCAGGGCGTGGTAGCTTACTTCCGCCGGTTCGATACACCTTCCTCTGCGGTATCCCGAGCAACGACCTCGTATAGCAGGGCGCGGTCGCTCTCCTCGCTGGGGCGCAGGATTCGGCCGAGTCGCTGGGTGAACTCGCGTTCGCTGCCGCTGCCCGAGAGGACCACTGCGACGCTGGCATCCGGGACGTCGATCCCCTCGTCCAGTACGTTCGACGTGACGACGCGCGTGTACTCCCCCTTCCGGAACCGATCGAGAATCTCACGGCGCTCTCCTGTCGACGTCCGGTGGGTGATCGGCGGAATCAGAAATCGGTCGGCGATCCGGTAGGCAAAGTCGTTGTGGGCGGTAAAGACGATCGTGCGCTCGCCGCGGTGGCGATCGAGAATCTCTCCGAGTGCATCGACTTTCGCCTCGCTACTCATCATGATCTCGCGGGCGCGCTGTTTTGCCAGCAGGGCTTCACGCGCTTCGGGATCGCGCCCCGAGCGCTTGACGAGTTCCTGGTAGTCGCTACCGCTCCGGAGCTGGATGTTCGAGCGCCTGAGATAGTCAGTAAAGGTGCCCTGCTGGTCGTCGTACTCGGCGCGTTCGTCGGGCGGGAGTTCGACCGACCGGCGCTTGACCTCGTAGGCCGCGAGATGCTCACCAGCTAAATCGTCCGGTTCGAGCGAGTAGACGACCGGACCGACCAGCTCCGCAACGACCTCGTGAGCGTCGTCCGGGCGCTCGAAGGTGGCCGTGAGGCCGAGCCGCGCTGGCGCGGCGAGCAACTGTGCGATCTGTCTGAAGCCCTCCCCGCCGAGGTGGTGGACCTCGTCGAAGACGACCAGCCCGAACCGGCCGCCGATCTCGCTCGCCCGGAGATACGCCGAGTCGTAGGTAGCGACCGTCAGCGGGCCGACCTGCTGGACGCCCCCGCCCAGCTGGCCGAGCCTCACGTCGGGAAACTCCTCGGCGAGTTCGTCACGCCACTGCTCCAGCAGGTCGATCGTCGGCACAACGACGAGCGTCGGAGTCGACAGGGCCGCGATGGCGGCGACGCCGATCACCGTCTTGCCGCTCCCCGTGGGGAGTTCGAGGACGCCACGGCGATCGGCCCCCTCCCAGGCGTCGAGCGCGTCGCGCTGGTACTCACGGAGCTGGTAGCTCGACGACAGATCAGGGACGGCTGCGAGGTTCAGCACGTCGTCCTCGACGTCTTCGCCCCGCTCGTCGAGGGCGTCCCGGAGCGCTGCGTACCGGTGTCCGGGCGCGCGATAGGTCTCCGAGCGCGGGTCGTACTCGACGCCCGGCAGGTCGGCGACGTCCTCGCCGGTTAACTGGATCGTCCCGTCCTCGAAGCCGAGTCTCGTCGTCACGTCCTCGCGTAGACACGGAGGCTACAAAAACCGTTCCGGAGACGGTGGTCGTAGCAATCGAGACCCGAATAGTTATACTCATTCGGATTATATTGAATACAAGTGACGCGGTCCAGAACAAACAGACAAAAGAGCGTCGAGCGTGCTCGGTGGGGGAGCGTTGCAGTACTCCCGGTTGCTGCCCTGTTATTTTATTTCGGCGCGACAACCATCCCGGAGCTGGGTTGGCTGTTTGCCGGGCTCCTCCTACTGATCGGTGGGGTACTCGGCACGCTCCGATCGACCGATGTCTGGATCCAGGCACTGAGTACGTTGTACCTGTTTGTTGGAGTATGGCTAGTTGCAGTACTGCTACTTGGCTATACGGTCAGTCTCGGATCGGCGTAGGTCTCACCCCGGTGCTTAGGATGAATTAATTTTATTATCGTATAGTGTATGTTTTAACAGGGTGTCATACAATGGTTCTCACCATATCTGCTGCCACTCAACCTTCAGGAAGCCGCCACGCCTGCTCGATGTTCACCAGCTGATTTGGGTCAGGAAGTTCCCGTGCTGGGCGCTCGACGATCTGCATAATCTCTTCGGCCCGGAAGACACGGTTTTGATCGTTGCCTGTGATTTCAGTCACAACACCATCCGATTCGAGCCGCGTAGCTGCGTTGTTCGCCGTCTGATACACCGTATTGATCCGCTCACTGGCTTCTCTGACTGTAAAATACGGATCTTCGAACAAAGAGAGACCAAGGCGACGAACGGATTGTGGAGCCTCCGCATAGCGGCTTTCGTAGTCGTGTCGTTTATCGATGAGTAGTCTTGCCCGGACAAATGCTTCCTCGGCCTGTTCACGGATTCCGCGAAGGAAAAACTGAAGCCATTCATCCCAGGCACCATCTTCGCTAACAGATAGCAAGAGGTCTGCGTATTCGGTACGGTGTCGCTCGATGAATGAACTCAGATAGAGCATCGGGTAGTGGAGTAACCGACAACCCAACAGCATGAGGACGACAAGGAGTCGGCCAACACGTCCGTTTCCGTCTTTGAATGGGTGGATCGTTTCGAACTGGTAGTGGGACACAGCGATGTCGACGAGGTCAGGCCACTTACTGTCTTGCTGAATGAACTGTTCTAAGTTCTCCATCAACCCAGACACTGAACCTGGTTTCGGTGGGATGAATCTGATTCGCTTTCCGGGTGCACTGGGGTTTTCTTCTTCGATGACTGCAAAACCCGGTCGATACTCACCGGGTAATGGGTTTTCTTCCTCCGATCTTCCGCTGTCCAGTAATTGCTCGTGTAGTGATTTCAGAAGCTCTGCCGTAATGTTCTCGCGGTCGATGCCGGCGGTCTGAAGATACGAAACTGCATCATCAAGCGCGCGGATGTAATTCCGGGCTTCCCGCACGTCGGCTTCGTGGTCGCGGTCTGGAGTATCCCGAACAGTCAACTGGTCGAGATCGTAGCGGTAGATATCCGACACCGTCACCGCTGTCCCTTCGACTTGTGAAGACTGTTCGGCTTCCTTGTAGACGAAGGAACTGAAGACTGCGCCGGGGTTGTCGATTTCGCTGCCGAGTCCTTCCAGTCGTCCCAGCGCCCACATGGCTCGCCCATTCTCCCGGATGACCGCCTCGGATAGCTCGAACGATGGTGGCAACCGATCCGGAAAGTACGCCTTTGGAAGTGATCGGTCCGTCCGAAGCGGCATGTACTGCCCAGGTGCAGTCCCAGGTAAATCGTATCCGTCCTTCATTAGCTCTATTTTTGAGGGGCGTGGTTAAAATATTTTGGTGAAAGTTGGAATTGGTGTCTTCACAAAGTAATCCAATTCCATTGTATGGAGCTACGTTAGAAATGAATACGTTCACTCAAACACGATTCGAAGATATACCTGCTGTCTCGAATGGCGCTGGTCTCCGGGATCGATGAACGGCGGTGTGATTCGATCCCTGAACAGAGTCGATAATTGGGCTCAAATAGTTTTAGCCGATCCGGAGATCGGTCACGCCGATCGGTTTCCTGAACCCTTATACTTGCCGGACGGCTTGTACCGGCCATGACCGAAGACGAGGGAGCCGAGGCCGTCGCGCCGGATCCGGAGGAGGACGTCGAGTTACAGATCCGGGAGGATCTGGTCGCACAGGTCGCCGACCGGGATCCGGAGCTCGGCCAGGAGGTGAAGTCGCTGGCCGAGATCGCCATCCAGCTCAACGGGGCGGTCGACGAACTCGAGGGGGCCCTCGAAGCGACACAGGACGAACTGGCCGAAACCGAGTCGGAACTGGCGGACGCTCGGGCGGACCTCGACGAGCGCGAGGCAACAATCGACGATCTGGAGGAGCGTCTCAAACAGAAGCAAGCGGAGTTCCAGAACTACAAGCAGCGTCAGGAGCGCGAGAAAGAGCGGATCAAAGAGCGTGCCGCCGAGGACCTCGTCGAGCGGCTTGTCGAGGTACGGGACAATCTGCTCCGGGCCGCGGATCAGGATCACGACAACGTCGAGAGCATCCGCGAGGGTGTCGAGATGACGCTCAAATCGTTCGATCGGATCCTCGAAGACGAGAACGTCTCGCCGATCGAACCGGAGCCCGGCGCGGACGTCGACCCGAAGACACACGAGGTGATGATGCGGGTCGACAGCGACGAGCCGGAAGGCACGGTCGCGGAACTGTACCGCCCCGGCTACGAGATCGCCGACAAACTGATCCAGTCCGCACAGGTCACCGTCAGCACCGGCGCTGAAGTCGAAGACGAGGAGACGACGGAGGATGGCGAAGCCGACGAGGACGATGCCGAGATGGAACCCGACGACGGAGTGTCTGAAGCGGACGAGGAAGACGTCGACTCAGAGGAGTCCGAAACTGGCGACGAAGACACCGAACACGAGGGAGACGAACACGACGTCGGAGACGGTGAGGACGTCCCAGAGAAGTCCGACGCTGCGGAAGCGGCTGACTCCGATGATAGCGAGGTCGACGAAGAAGGCACCGACACCAAGGAGGACGAAACTGACGACGAAGACGCTGGTACCGACGATGAGGACGAAGCCGGAGAGGGAGACGAACACGAGTCCGGGGACGATGACGACCCAGAGGAGACCGAAGCAGCGGAAGACACTGGTTCCGGAGAAGCCGAAGCAGCGGAAGAGAGCGACCACGGGGAGACTAAAGCTGATGAAGACGCCGACTCCGAGGAGGGCAACACTGGCGACGAAGCCGACGAGGAGGGAGCCAACACTGAGGATTCCGACCCCGACGAGGAAACAACGGATCACGCCGAAGGGAACGACGCCCAGGGGAAAGACACCGACGCCGAGACTGCCGATGCGGATGAGAAGGATGACGGTACCGAGGTCGATGAGGATGACAAACCGACCGAACAGGACGCGGACGAAGACGCCGGAAAAGACGACAACGCCGAGTGAGACAGCGTCGTCGGCCGATCTGCACCCACCAATATCAATAAAAAGGCCGAAGCGGCGGTCGGAGAAACCCGGGTAATGTAGTCGCTGGCGTTGGTTTTAATTCGCTCGCATATCGGTGTGTAGAAAGGTTTATACGGAACAGCCTACAATCCTCTTGCAAGATGGCCAGTAACAAGATTCTCGGTATCGACCTTGGTACGACGAACAGCGCGTTTGCCGTCATGGAAGGTGGAGACCCCGAAATCATTGTCAACGGGGAAGGGGAACGAACAACGCCTTCCGCAGTCTCTTTCACCGAAGACGGCGAGCGACTCGTCGGCAAACCGGCGAAGAACCAGGCGATCCAGAACCCCGAGCGGACGATCGAATCCATCAAGCGCCACATGGGCGAAGAGGACTACACCGTCCAGATCGACGACGAGGAGTATACGCCCGAACAGGTCTCGGCGATGATCCTCCAGAAGATCAAACACGACGCCGAGGAGTATCTCGGCGACGAGCTTGAAAAGGCCGTCATCACGGTCCCGGCGTACTTCAGCGACCGCCAGCGTCAGGCGACCAAGGACGCCGGCGAGATCGCCGGCTTCGAGGTCGAACGCATCGTCAACGAGCCGACCGCGGCGTCGATGGCGTATGGAATCGACGAGGACCAGGACCAGACCGTACTCGTCTACGACCTCGGTGGCGGGACGTTCGACGTTTCCATCCTCGACCTCGGCGGAGGCGTCTACGAGGTCGTCGCCACGAACGGGGACAACGACCTCGGCGGTGACGACTGGGACCACGCGATTATCGACTGGCTGGCCGAGGAGTTCGAGAACCAGCACGGGATCGATCTCACCGAGGACCGACAGGCGCTCCAGCGGCTGAAAGACGCCGCCGAGGAGGCCAAGATTGAACTCTCCTCGCGCAAGGAAACCGATATCAATCTCCCGTTCATCACGGCGACCGACAGTGGCCCGGTACACCTCGAAGAGAGTCTCACACGTGCCAAGTTCGAGTCGCTGACCGCGGATCTGGTCGAGCGAACGGTCGAGCCGACCGAGCAGGCGCTCGAAGACGCTGGCAAAGAAAAAGACGACATCGACGAAGTGCTCATGGTCGGTGGCTCCACGCGGATGCCACAGGTCCAGGAGAAAGTCGAGGAGATGACCGGCAAGGAGCCGAAAAAGAACGTCAACCCCGACGAGGCCGTCGCGCTCGGCGCGGCGATCCAGGGTGGCGTGCTCGGGGGCGAGGTCGACGATATCGTCCTGCTCGACGTCACGCCGCTCTCGCTCGGTATCGAAGTCAAAGGTGGCCTCTTCGAGCGACTCATCGAGAAGAATACGACGATCCCGACCGAGGAGTCGAAGATTTTCACCACTGCCGCGGACAACCAGACCTCCGTGCAGGTCCGTGTCTTCCAGGGTGAACGCGAGATTGCCGACGAGAACGAGATGCTCGGCGAGTTCCACCTGACCGGAATCCCGCCAGCCCCGGCCGGAACGCCCCAGATCGAGGTCGGCTTCAGCATCGACGAGAACGGCATCGTCAACGTGCAGGCCGAGGACAAAGGCTCCGGTAACGCCGAGGAGATCACCATCGAGGGCGGCGCTGGCCTCTCCGACGCGGAGATCGAAGAGATGCAACAGGAGGCCGCACAGCACGCCGAGGAGGATCAGGAACGCCGCGAACGCATTGAAGCGCGTAACGCCGCCGAGGAGTCGATCCAGCGAGCGAACACGCTCCTCGAAGAGAACGGAGAAGAGCTCGACGAGGCGCTGGTCGAGGATATCGAGGCCGAGATCGAGAACGTCGAGGCGGCGCTCGAAGACGAAGACGCTGGCAAAGAGGAGTACGAGGAGGCCACCGAGAGCCTGAGCGACGCGCTGCAGGAGATCGGCAAACAGATGTACCAGCAGGAAGCCCAGGCCGGTGCCGCGGGCGCTGGCGGCATGGGCGGTGGCCCAGCGGGCGGTCCCGGCGGCGCTGCAGGTCCGGGGCCTGACGCCGAGGGCGACGAGTTCGTCGACGCCGACTTCGAGGACGTTGACGAGAACGACGACAAATAGTCGTCGTTCTCGTTCGCCAATCAGAACCGCTGCGCGGTTCTGATGACGTCGAAGAAGACGACGAGCAGTAGCGAGGAGTCTTCTTCGGCTCGGAAGACGAGCGAAGCGAACGTTTTCAGTTGGACGAGAACGACGACGAGCAGTAGCGAGTCTCTCTTGCACGGGCAGATTCCTGTCGTCGCCATTGCGTCGGATCCACAATTGAGGGGGGTGCCCTCTCGCAGTCTTTATAAAAACAGGTCACGAACAAACAGGTATGAAAAACGTTGACGATCTTATCGAGAGTGCCGCCCAGCTCGCTGACCGGGGGCTTGCAAAAGGCGAGATTGCGGACGAATTGAACGTCTCGCGGGAGACGGCGAGCTGGCTGGTCGAGCGCAGCGGTGCAGGATCGGAGACCGCCGACGTGTCGGCCCCGACGCGGGCGACCGGTGGCCCGGCCGACATCCACGTCGACTGGAGCGCGATCGGCCGTGACAGCAACCGCCTCACGCACATGGGTGCGGCCATGGCCGATATGCTCGGGAAACATGGTGACGATGTCGATCTCACCATCGGCATCGAGAAGGCAGGTGCCCCGCTCGCGACGACGGTCGCGGCCGAACTCGATACCGACCTCGGCACGTACGCACCGCGCAAACACCAGTGGGAAGAGGGAGATATCGAAGATCTGGGAGGGACGTTCTCGCGGAACTTCGCGCAGATCCGCGACCGGGAGTGTTACATCGTCGACGACACGATTACCAGCGGAACGACGATGCGGGAGACCGTCGAAGCGATCGAAAAGGAAGGCGGTGAGCCGGTTGCCTGTATCGTGCTTGCGGACAAGCAAGGTATCGACGAGATTGAAGGAATCCCGGTCTACTCGCTGTTGAAAGTCATCAGTGTCGGCGAGGAGTGAGCCTCACCCCGTTTCCATCTCTTCGACAGTCACCATCAGTTTGGTACCAGTACTATCGGTACCGGAGAACGTCCCGGTAAGCCGGAGTCCGGAAACGGGCATGGGGCCGATCGTGATCCGGTCGCCCTGATCGAACGTTTCGACCCCGCCGGTCACCTGTAGCTCTGCTCGACAGGTAGTTGGATGGTAGACGGTAGACATGCCGATGCGGATAACGCTTGCATCTTCGACTGGGTCACCGTTCCTGAATACGGGGACAGTTGTACCTTGCTCTGGGGATTCCATTCCAAGGATCTCCAGTACTTTTGCGGTCGGCTCGTAGCCGCCGTTCGGACCTGGCACCCCATCGACCAGATCAAGGCGTTTCAGGCTCTGCATCTGGTTTCTCACCGTACCTGCACACCGTCCGATTCGTTCCCCAATCTCCTTTCCTTTCACTGGCTCGCCATGCTGGTGATACTGGCGAGCCAACTCCTGCAGGACAGTCTCCTGGCTCGTAGTGAGTTCAATTGACTCCGAGCTTCGGCTATCTTTCGGATCAAGTACAGACATGCCACCACCTTCGACCGGTCATGCGCTGCTCTGTGTAGTCGGGAGACTGGACAGCATCGTCCGGATCGGTGGGGCCCAATCCGAGCAGTGGACTCTGTTGCACAGTGCAGCAATTGTACTGATTGTCAGTGAGGATTGGGGCACATATACTAGCGCTTTATATACGATGCACTGGCGCAGTCTTCTGCGGGCTACCGCGCGTCTTCGACTGCAGCAACGAGCGCTTCCGCGTTCTCGGTGAGTACGTCGTACTCGCCTGCTTCGATCGCTTCGTCGTCGATCAGCGAGCCCCCAGCGCCGACCGCGCAGGCACCGGCCTCGATAAACTCACCGGCGTTGTCCGGACCGATGCCGCCGGTCGGGACGATCGGGATCTGGCCGAGTGGACCCTTGATACTGCCCAGGTAGCTCGCGCCGAGATCCGAGGCGGGAAACAGCTTCACGAGATCTGCGCCGGTTTCGTAGGCTTCGATCGCTTCGGTGGGAGTGGCGACGCCCGGCGCAACGACCGCACCGTAACGGTTGCAGGTCTCGACGACATCCTCGTGAAAGCTCGGGCAGACGACGAACTCCGCACCGGCGAGGAGGGCAGACCGGGCCGTTTCGGCGTCGAGCACCGTCCCGGCACCGATGAGGACGTCCTCGCGATCCTCGTATGCCGCCGCGAGATCACCGATCATGTCGATCGCGCCCGGCGTGTCGGCGGTGACCTCGAGCGTCGTCACGCCGCCCTCGATCAGGGCCTCGGCCACCTGTTCGACATCCGCTTCGTCGACGCCGCGCAGCACCGCGATTACTCCGCTATCGACTAGCTGTTGCATGTCCTCGTGCGTGGTCATGGCAGGCAGTTCTCGACCTGATGGGATAACTGCTTTTCTTTGCTTCGTCCCCGATTGTTCCTTTCGGTAAGGTGCGAAAGAAGGAAACGAAAGGCCATATAAGCCGTGGGGCCGTAGATACAGGTAACCGAGCGGCCGTCGTACCCCCTCGACACAATCATGTCAACAGACAATTCCAGCCACGTTTATCGGCTCCACTCGACACTGGAACTGCCACTCGAAGACGTCCACGACTTCTTCGACGACCCATCACTGCCCGACGGTATCGATGACGTAGATATCACCCGTCGCAACAATACGCTCATTCTGAAAGCCGTGGCGACCGACAAGTCGCTGAGCAAGTACACGCCGACGGCACAGCTGAAAGCGAGTGTGACCGAAAACCGCGTGTACGAAGAACCCGAAGAGGTACGTCGACGAAAAAGCGGTCCACAGTGGGGCGACGAAGAAGAAGACGAACCCGAGTCCGAACTCGTCGAGTTCGCGGCGTTCAAGGGCGACCGCGAGACCGTTCTGCAGAACACGACCCTGCAGTACGAGATGTTCCAGGTACTCTGTGAGATCGCCAAAGAGTCCGAAAAGGGGACGCTCACTGCGATCACCGAACGGGACGGCGACCTCGAAGCGACGCGAATCGTCGATGGCGACCCCCGCCCGAGTTCGATCGAAGTCGTCGAGGGTGCGGGCGACAACGACTCGAACGGCGGCGGCGTCAACTGGCGGGATAACAAGTTTATTAGCGAGTGAGTGTGCGGTGAACCGCCCCGGGGCCAAACCCCGACGCACTCGGCCTGCTCTGCCTGTCGATTCAGGTGTCGTTATTTCGCGATCGATCTGTGTCTGTTAGGGCCTGTTGAAGCCTTGACATCCTCCCCGCGCTGAAGAGCGAGGCTTTCGCCTCGATGTTCTGTAATTGTGGTTGTCGGGTCGTATATCGGGGCGAAAATGGCACTCAACACTTTTTTCGGCCGGGATTTCGATCCTTCCGAGGCAAACTAATCATCTCCAACAGGTTCTACCTCGGACGACAGAGATCGATAAGTACAGCTCCTCTATATATCACTCCAGAACGAGCACGCACATATTTGTTCTCTCCGGATAAAGTACACTATGAAGCATGAAGAAACTCATCAACGAACCGGAAGATGTCGTCGACGAGATGCTCGACGGAATGGTAGCGGCGTATCCCGACCGACTTCGGCGGCTCGACGATGCCGAAGTGCTCGTCCGGGCGGACGCGCCTGTCGACGGGAAGGTGGGGATCGTCTCGGGCGGGGGGAGCGGTCACGAGCCGACACACGGTGGTTTCATCGGTGACGGAATGCTCGATGGCGCAGCGGCCGGTGAGGTGTTCACGTCGCCGAGTGCGGACCAGCTCGGGTCCATGATCGAAGCGTGTGACGGCGGTGAAGGTGTCCTCGCCGTAGTGAAAAACTACGAGGGCGACGTGATGAACTTCGATACCGCTGCGGAGATGGCCGGGATGGAGGGGGTCGATGTCTCGCAAGTCGTCGTCAACGACGATGTCGCCGTCGAGGACTCGCTGTACACGTCCGGTCGGCGCGGCGTCGCCGGGACGATCCTCGTTCACAAGGCGGCTGGTGCGAAGGCGGCCGAAGGTGCCGACCTCGACGAGGTGACGCGTGTCGCAGAGAAGGTCATCGACAACGTCGCTACGATGGGGACGGCGCTGACCTCCTGTATCACCCCGGACAAGGGTGAGCCGACGTTTGATCTGGGCGAGGACGAGATCGAACTCGGGATCGGTATCCACGGCGAACCGGGCACCGAGCGGACCGACATCATGAGCGCCGACGAGATCACCGAGCATCTCACCGAGAACGTACTGGACGATCTCGACCTGGAGGACGGTCAGGAGGTTGCCACGATCGTCAACGGCATGGGCGGCACGCCGCTGATGGAACTGTTCGTCGTCAACAAACGTCTACAGGAGCTGATCGACGACCACGGACTGGAGACCTGGGACGCGTGGGTGGGCGACTACATGACCTCGCTGGATATGGACGGCGCGTCAATCACCGTCTGTGCGGTCGACGACGAACTCAAAGAGTTGCTGTCAGCGCCAGCGGACACCCCGGGACTGACAGTGACGGAATAGTCGTCGCAAACGCTTTGCGGTCTCCCACCCCCTAGTTCAATATGAATGATACGGATCGACAGCGAGAGGCGGTCGCAGAGGCACTCGAAAACGTTACCGCGCGACTCGACGAAGAGAAGTCACATCTGACGGATCTGGACTCGGCGATCGGCGATGCCGACCACGGGGCAAACATGACCCGAGGGTTCAGAAAGGCAAACGAGAAAGTACAGGATATGGACGAGGCCGATCCCGCAGAGCTGGTGAAGACGATCGGCGTCACGCTCGTCTCGGAGGTCGGCGGCGCGTCCGGTCCGCTCTACGGCGGCTCGATCATGTCTGCAAGCCAGGAGTTCTCCGAGGAGGGGATTACCGCAGAGACTAGCGTCGCCTTCGCCGAGGCGTATCTGGAGAAGGTACAGGATCGCGGCGGCGCGGAGATCGGATCGAAGACGATGGTCGACGCGCTTACGCCTGCCGTCCACACCTACAAGAAGTCGATCGAGACTGACGATCTAGAGCCCCTCGAAGCGCTGGCGAAGGCGGTCGACGCCGCCGAGCGGGGCGTCGAGTTCACCACGCCGATCCGCGCCAGGAAGGGACGGGCGTCCTATCTTGGCTGGCGGTCAGTCGGCCATCAGGACCCCGGTGCAACGTCAACACTGTACATCATGGAGGAGCTGCTCGCCACCGCACAGACGTATCTCAACGGTGAGGTCGAGGCGACTGCCGAAGCCGAGGAAGCACCCGAAGAGATGCCCGACGAGGTAGCGGAGGGCGAGGACGAATGATCGGCCTCGTTGTGGTCTCCCATAGCGCCCGCGCCGCGGAGGGGATCTGTGAGGTTGCCCAGGAGATGGCTGGCGACGCCCGGATCGAACCAGCAGGCGGCGAAGACGACGGGCTCGGTACCGACGCGGGCCGGATTCAGGAAGCGATCGATGCCGCGGACGACGGGGACGGAGTCGTCGTCCTCGTCGATCTTGGAAGCGCGGTAATGAACGCCGAGCTGGCAATCGAGATGAGCGATGCGGAGGTACGAATCGCAGACGCGCCCGTACTGGAGGGTGCTGTCAACGCTGGCGTCGAGACGACCAGCGGAAAAGCGACGCTTGACTCGGTCGTCGAACGGGCCGAAGAGGCGCGCGAGTACCGGAAACTGGACTGATCGGGGGCGGTTGCCGACACGGTGATCTCACTCCGGATCGGATACACTGATACGGCTCGGAGAAAAACGGGGAACCATGACTGATTTTCGCCCACTCCCCGACGCGGATCGCCAGCAGTTCCGTTCAATGCTCCGCTACGCGTTCACCCCGGAACGCGGTCCACTCGATGATGAGGATATCGAGAGTGGGGAGACGGTGTTGTACGATCGGTACGGGCTGTACGACGGTGGGGAGCTCGTTAGCGGCTGTAAACTGTACACGCCGGAGGCACGCATCCGCGATGAGATTACGACGATCGGCGGACTGGGTGCGGTCGCCACGCTCCCCGAGTTCCGGGGGAAAGGCTACGGCCGACAGTTGTGTCTGCAAGTACTCTCCGAGTATCGGAAACGAGGGATCGGGCTCGTGGCACTCTGGCCGTTTTCGACGCCGTTCTACCGACGGATGGGCTGGGGGACGGCCAACAAGGTGGCACGGTATGAACTCCCGCCGCGGGCGCTGCCGATGGCCGATACTGCCGGACGGATGCGACGGATCGACGGCGACGACTGGGAAGAGCTACGAGCGGTCGAGCGCCGAGCCAGTGGGACTCGATCGCTGGCGCTTCGCCGGTCCGAGACCTGGTGGCGCGAGCGGACCCTCGCGAACTGGGACGGTGAGGGCGATCCGTTCTGTTACGGCTACGAGCGGGACGGACAGCTGCAGGGATACCTCGTATATACTGTCGGAGACGACGATGAGCGGACGCTCACGGTCAGCGGGCTCGTCGCAGCAGACGAAGAGGCCTATCGTGCCCTGTTCGACTTCCTCTCGGGTCACGGCGCACAGATCGAGCGGATCGTCGGCGAGCGAGCGCTGGGAACCAACCTGCTTTCGCGAGTCGACGATCCCGCTGCCATCGACTGTACCGTCGAGGCGGGACCGATGGTCCGACTGACCGACGTCGAGGCGCTCGAAGCGATCGAATGGCCTGCGGACGAGGGAGAGTGCACGCTAGCGGTGTCTGATCCGCTCGTCGCGGACAACGAGGGCGTGTTCGAGCTGTCTGTATCAGATGGGCAAGCGAGCATCGACCGCGTCGCCGGCAGCGTGAACGGCCAGTCCGCACAGACGGCCGACGCAAGCGTCGGGATTGGGACGCTCTCCCAGCTGGCCGTCGGTACGTACGGGCCGGATGAGGCCAAGCGTCTCGGTGACTTTCGGATCCTCAACGAGTCAGTTCGGACGCGGCTCGGGGCCGTCTTCGTCCCCCGGTCGGTCGGATTGCGGGAGTTCTTCTAGCGCGTCGCCCCGGCTTTCAGGGTTTGACCAGCACTTTGATCGCTTCGCGCTCGTCCATCGCCCGGTAGCCCTCCGGCACGCCGTCCAGATCAACGGTCTTCGTGAATATCGGCGAAGGATCGAGCGTGCCACCAAGCACGTCGGCCATTAGCTCCTCGGCGTAGGCCCGGACCGGCGCGACGCCACCCTGTAGCGTGATGTTGTCACTGAACAGCGAGAACACGTCGAGGCCTTCGTCGTCGACACCGTGGGGGACGCCGACGTAGCCGACCGTCCCACCGGGGCGACAGACCTCGATCGCGGTGTCCATCGCCGACGCCGCACCCACACATTCCAGCACGTGGTTCGTGCCGCCGTAGGTCAGCTCCTTGGCGCGCTCGACTGCCTCGTCCCCGCGGGCGGCGACCGTCTCGGTCGCACCGAACGCCTCGGCCAGCGCGAGCCGGTCCTCGTGATGGCCCATCGCGACGATCCGTTCGGCACCGAGTCGGCGGGCCGCGAGGACGCCACAGAGCCCGACCGCGCCGTCGCCGATGACGACGCAGGTATCGCCTGCCTCGACGCCCGCACTCACCGCGGCGTGGTGGCCGGTTCCCATCACGTCGGTAAGCGGGAGCAGCGCTTCGAGCGTGTCCTCGTCGTCGGCGTGTCGATCCGGGACCCGGACGAGCGTGCCGTCGGCCTGCGGGACGCGGATCTGCTCTCCCTGACAGCCGCCGTTCTCGCCGCCCCAGGAGTCCCCGTTCGCACAGGAGGTGTGCAGGCCTTTCCGACAGAACTCGCAGTAGCCACAGCTGATGACGAACGGTGCAAAAACTCGGTCGCCGACGTCGACCGAGGTGACGTCCTCGCCGACCGCCTCGACGAGCCCCATCGGTTCGTGGCCGACCCGTGATCCTGCTTCGCGGTCGCTCTCGCCACGGTAGAACCAGAGGTCGGAGCCACAGATCGCCGTGTGTGTCACGCGGACGATCGCATCGGTCGGCGACTCGACTGTGACGTCCGGTACCTCCTCGACAGTGATCTCGCGGGGTTCCTGATAGATAGCTGCGCGCATGCTCGGATGTTGGTGCGGCCAGTGAAAACGGTTTGTTCCGGAGCAAGCTACTGGGTCGACGTGCGCGTGACGATTGGCTACTGCCCGCCAAAGAGTGATGTCCGTCCCGACCCTCACTGGGATATGGACCGGAACGCGATCAGGCGGGCGTGGGACGAGATCGCGAAGACGTACGCGAACCGGCGAAACCCCTCGGGATCGGACGCGCAACTGATCGGCGATTTGGTCGAAGGCTGTTCCGACGATCCGCTGGTCGTCGATATCGGCTGTGGCGACGGCGCGCGGACGCTTGCAAACCTGCCAGCGGACTCCATCGGCGTTGATATCTCCCGGGCGGGGCTCTCACTGGCGACAGAGACCGTCCCGGACGCCCGGCTCGTGCAGGGAGATATGGAGACGCTCCCGATCGAAAAGAGCGTCGCCGACGCGATCACCGCGTACCACGCCGTCTTTCACGTCCCGCGGGGGTCACATCCTGCGGTGTATGAGGAGTTCGCCCGCATCCTCCGGCCCGGTGGGCTGCTCCTGATGACGCTTCCGGCTGGTCGCTTCGAGACGGTACGGCGCGGCTGGATGGACGGGACGATGTTTTTTTCCGCACCGGGGCGAGATCGGACGCTCGATCAGCTTCGGGCGGCGGGCTTCGAGGACGTTCGGACCACGACCGCTGACGATCCGCTTGGAAGTGCGACGGAGTTCGTCTTCGCGACCCGATCGTGACGATGATCGATCCCCCATACTGATGACCCCTCCGGCAATCGATATTTACCGCCGGCGTCGCTATACTGTGTATGGAAACCGCTGTCGTCTGGTTCCGCGACGATCTGCGCGTCGAGGACAACCTGACACTGGCAGATGCTGTGAGCGCAGCCGAAACCGTGGTTCCGCTCTACGTGTTCGATCCGCGCCGTCGCCGAGAAAGCCAGTACGGCCCCGACAAGATGGGAAGCCACAGAGGACAGTTTCGGCGCGAGAGCGTCGACGATCTCCGGGAGTCCCTGCAGGATCGCGGTGGCGAACTGGTTGTCCGCGAGGGACTCGTCGAGGATGTCGTGCCCTCGGTCGTCGAGGGGGTTGACGCCGACGCCGTCTTCGCTCAGACAAAGCCGGCGACCGAGGAGGTCGAGCGCGAGCACGCGGTTCGTGACGCACTCCCCGGGACCGTCGACTTCCAGCGCCGGTTCACGCACACGCTGCACCATCTCAACGACCTTCCGACGCCGTACGATCGTATCGACGATACGTTCACGCCGTGGCGAAAGGAGGTCGAGCAGGGTGCATCGGTACGCGACCCCGTTCCCGCACCCGAACGCGTCTCGACGCCCCAGGTCGACCCCGGGGTGATCCCCTCGCTCGACGACCTCGGCTTCGATACCCCACCCCACGACGACCGCTCCGTGCTTCCGTTTGAGGGCGGGGAGACCGCCGGACAGGACCGCCTCCAGCACTATCTCTGGGAGGCCGACCGACTCCGGGAGTACAAATCGACGCGCAACGGGATGCTTGGCCCGGACTACTCCTCGAAGTTCTCGCCGTGGCTCGCCGCGGGCTGTCTCTCGCCACGGTGGATCCACCGCGAGGTGAAGCGGTACGAGGACGAACGGGTCTCGAACGAGGACACGTACTGGCTGCTGTTCGAACTGCGCTGGCGGGACTTTTTCCAGTTCCAGTTCCTCAAACACGGCGGAAACTTCTTTACGCCGACCGGAATCCGCAATGTCGAGCGGGAGTGGAAACACGACCGTGCCGCGTTCCGGCAGTGGGCCGCAGGTGAGACTGGAGTTCCCTTCATCGACGCCAACATGCGCGAACTGAACGAGACGGGATACATGTCGAACCGGGGGCGACAGAACGTCGCCTCCTTTCTCGTCGACGCGCTGGGCATCGATTGGCGCTGGGGCGCGGCGTACTTCGAAGAACGGCTGATCGATTACGATGTCGCCTCGAACTGGGGGAACTGGGCGTATCAGGCGGGCGTCGGCAACGACTCGCGCGACGGCTTCTTTAACGTCCTGTCACAGGCCGAACGCTACGACGGCGACGCCGAGTACGTCCACACGTGGCTTCCGGAACTGCAGGCGTTGCCAACCGAGTACGCCCACCGCCCGTGGCGGATGGATGCCGACGAGGAATCGTCGTACGACGTGGTTCTGGGTGTCGACTACTCCGAGCCGATGATCGACGTAGAAGCGCGGTTCGTGGAACTACAGGAGACGAGATACTGAACAAAAGCGTGCACGGGTGAACAGACTCATACGTTAGTTTCAATCTACTTTCATAGTGATTTAACAGCCACTTGCTTATGGGTACCAACACAGTGGCTGTACGTACTGACGACGACTCAGGACGTGTGCTAATCTCTAGCACCCGACAACTGCTCTTGCCGACGAACCCGTCGTATCTCGGTGAGTTCGACCTCCAGACCGAACGTCACAGAGTAACCTGTGCGACCGGCGAGTACGAGGTGGGACAGTGGCGCGGCGTTCGGATCGGGGCGCTGCTCTCACGCGTCGAGGCGGACGAAGGATCGACGCATCTGCTGGTTACCGGGGACGACGGCTACCGGGCCTGCATTTCGATGACGGCAGCACACGACGCGCTGCTGGCTGTAGCACGTGAGGACGAACAGGGGGACGGACGACTTCCCAGATTTGTCGGCGACGCGATCGACGGTGCGGAGTCAGTGGCGAGCGTTGAACGGATCGAAACGCTTCATCTCGACCCAGCCGAAGACGCCAGCGAGTACACCGGCCATCCCACGGCCGACGTCTGAGGGTGCCGACGCCGTTTTCTATCGTGAAGACTGATCCCGTGTATGCACCTGCTGATCACCGGCGGTAACGGCTTCATTGGCCGCCACATCTGTGCAAACGCCGTCGCTGCGGACCACGACGTAACGAGCGTCGCGAGAAGCGGTTCTCCGCCGGACGCCGAGACTGCCGACTGGACCGACCAGGTCGAGTGGATCGCTGCCGACGTGTTCGCGCCCCACGAGTGGCGTTCGTACCTGTCGACTGTCGACTGTGTCGTCCACTCGATCGGTACCATCTCGGAGACCCTCGAGACGGGCGTGACGTTCGAGCGTCTCAACGGCGATTCCGCGATCGTCGCCGCACTGGAGGCCGACCGGGCTGGCGTTGACCGCTTCGTGTACGTCTCTTCGTCGACGAAGCCGCCGCTGGTCCGGGACGCATACATGACGGCTCGACGCCGTGCCGAGGCCGCCATCGTCGACCTCGAAATGGACGTCCTGATTCCGCGGTTCGGACCGGTCTACGGCCCGGACCAGCCACACTTTCCGGCGCTCGCGAACTACCTGTTCACCGCGGTCGGGGAGGTCGAACCGATCGCACGTCGCCTCGGAGAAGACAGACCGTTTTCGGTCGAGATGGCCGGACAGGCAATTTGCGAACTCGCAGTCACGGACGACCCACCTGCGAGTCCCATCACCGCCGAAACGCTCGCCGCGCTTGCACGATGATCAGCGTTCAAAGAAGCGGCCGTGGAACCCGAACGGCTCGGGGTGGGGAAGGTACGCCCGTGCGATCTCGGTGAGTGTCCCGGCATCGAACACGAGCAGCATCGTCTGCTCGCGCTCCACGTCGAGCGCCGTCGCCAGTACCACGCCGTCATCTTCGACCTCCGGGTCGGGCTTCTGGATCGGGATCGGCTCCTCGACGAACACGGATCGCTCCCACCACTCCTGTGCAGTCCCGGTTTCGCAGTCGACTTTTACGAGGCCGTTCGCGCCATTGCGATCGGTCGCCTGTCCGAACGCGTAGCGATGCTGTCGGCCGATCTTTGACCGGACGATCCGGGGGAGTTCCATCCCGCCGTCGTACAGCCGCGATCGGTCGATCCGCTCGCGTCGGAGGTCGATCTCGTACCGGAGAAGTCGACCGTCCGGTACTGAGGGAAAGCCGACGCCGTCGAGTTCCTCCATCGCCATCGCACCGACGATATCGTCATCGGGGAATTCGACGAGATCCAGCACGACGGTCCCGTCTTCCGCGTAGGCGTTGATATGATGGAACGTGAAGGCAGCGTCCGTGGTCGGCTCCGCGACGAGTTCGCCGCTTTCCCGATCGACGACCAGCACGCGGGTCGGCCGGTCCGGTTGCCAGTCGAGCATGTCGGTGACCCCCTGGGAAAACGGGTTCAGCGCACGTAGGACGGAGACGACAAGCGGTGATTCGACGAGGACGACGTGTTCCTCGGTGACGCTCACGTCGTGGATGTACGCCGGACCGTTCGCGTCGATCGAGGCGATACGCTCGCGACTACGGCTTCCGGCAGGTACGCGATAGATGTGATACTGCGGACGACGACCGAACTCGGTCGTGAATCCGACCAGTTCCTCGCGGTGTGGGTCGTCAACGAGGTGGGCTGCGGTCAGATGCTCCGGAAAATCGTCCTCGAACCGAAACTCCCCACGCGTTTCCAGGGTCTCGGGGTCGAACGCGATCCGACGCGGGGCCTCGGTCAACGCGACGTACTCGCCGTCGACCTCTGCAACGTGGACGTTCGCGTTGTCGGTCGGCTCCGGGAGCCCAAGCGATCGGATCGTCTCGACGATACGCCGCCAGCCACGGGTATCCGTCCCGAACTGTCCGGTGAGCCGCCCGTCCATCGCATCGCCGTAGGCCTCAGTACGCAGAAACCGATTCGAGTAGTGCAGGCTTCCGTTCTCGAACGCGCACCGGCGCAACATCGCGAGGCCGTCGAACCAGTGGTTGACGCGACGCTCTCCGACATCGAACCGGCCCGGCCCGTTTCGGATGAGGGTGCCCGAAAGCCAATCGGGAATCTCACCCTCGATAGTCGGCCGGTGATCATGGAGTTCCGTCGTCAGCGTGCGAAAGCCGGGGCCGTACAAGCCTGTCACAGCCTTTTGTCCGGGCGCAGGGCATATCAATCCAGTGCGCGGAAAATATAGGGTGACTGACCTCATTGCGCGCCGCGCGGCTCACTGCGTGTTTGTCATCCCCCCATCGAGAACGAGCGATTCCCCGCTGACGTAACTCGACAGGTCACTGGCCAGGTAGAGTGCAGTGTCGGCGACATCCTCGGGCTGTCCGGCACGCCCCACCGGAATGCCTTGCATAAAGTTGTCTTCTGCCTCCGTCCCGATGATCGCGACATCCTCCGTCGTCATCTTCGTCTCGATCAACCCCGGATGGATCGCGTTGACTCGAATCTCCTCCGGCCCGAGTTTCGCCGCCAGCGAGTACGTCATCAGTCGTACTGCGCCCTTTGACGTGCAGTACGTAATAAAATCGGCCGATCCCTGCAGTCCAGCGACCGACGAGAGGTTGATGATCGCACCACCGCCGTTCTCGGCCATCCGTTCTGCGGCCACCTGCGAGCCGAAAAACACCCCTTTGACGTTGATGTCCATCAGGCGGTCAAAGGCCGCTTCATCGACGTCGAGGAACTCCTCGCCGTGGAAGATCCCCGCGTTGTTGACCATGATGTCGACGCCGCCGAACTCCGCGGCCGCCTCGACCGCCGCGTCCAGATCGTCTTTGCTCGTCACGTCACAGTCGACAAACGTCGCACCGGCGTCAGTCTCGGCCTCGACAAGCTCGTGTGTCGGTTCCCCGCCTTCCCTCGGTTCCTCCTGAATATCCGCCACGACGACGTCCGCCCCCTCGGCGGCGAACGTTCGACAGATCGCCCGTCCATTTCCGCTCGATCCCCCAGTCACGACCGCCGTTCGGCCTTCGAGCAAGTCCGACATTGCAGGTATATATAGAATTACATGAATAATAAACCTAACAGCGGATATCGGAGAGGGCTGTCGCACCGCGCTGCGGGGATGGCACCCCCAGCGTTTTGCGACTGCACCCGCTATCGTACAGTCACTATGCTTTCGGATACTCCCGGGATCCACCACGTTACCGGACTCGTTGGGGATGCCCAGGAGAGCCTCGACTTCTACGTCGACGTACTCGGGCTTCGATCCGTGAAACGCACGGTCAACTTCGAGGACATCCTGCAGTACCACCTCTACTTCGGGGACGAGCACGGCACTCCCGGTTCGGTGTTCACCGTCTTCCCGGACCCACACGGAGATCCCGGTCGGGTCGGCGTTCCCCAGATTCGGTCGGTCGGCTTCGCGATTCCAGAGGATGCTGTTGGATACTGGCGTGAACGACTGGTCGAACACGATGTCGAGACGACGACCCGCTTCGACGAGACTGCCGTACGCTGTACCGATCCCCACGGCACGGAGATCGAACTCGTCACCGCGTCGTCGTCGATCGCACCGTGGGATGGCGGGTCTGTACCGTCCGAGCACGGCATCCGTGGACTCCACGGCGTCACACTCCTCCCGACTGACCCGTACGCCACTGCCGGAACGCTGGAAACGCTCGGATTCGAGTTCGTCGGGCAGGAGACCGATCGGATCCGCTATCGCGCCGCGGGGGACCGGGCGACCGTGATCGATATCCTCGACCGGGACGTTCCGTTCGGCCGCGAGGGTGCAGGGACGATCCATCACGTCGCCGTACGTGTGGAGTCCGAGGCACAGCTATACGAGTGGCGCGAACTGTTCGCCGACCGGGACTACACCGTCTCACGCGTCAAAGATCGGCACTTCTTTCGCTCGCTGTACGTCCGCGGTCCCGGCGGAATCCTGTTCGAGCTCGCGACCGAAACGCCCGGCGTGACCGCGGGCGAAGATCCTGACTCACTCGGTGAGTCGCTGTTCCTCCCGGACTGGTTCGAGGAGGATCGTGAGTTGATCGAAAGCCAGCTGCCCGAACTAACACTTCCGGACAAACGAGAGACATGACGCCGGATCTGCCCCTGGATGGCCAGAATGACCCTCCCGCCGATCACTCGGATAAATCCCATGTAGAGCCGTATGACCCTCACGCCGACCAGCCCCTCATCACTGGTGGTGCGCCAGCGCTGGCCGCCGAGACGGCCGTCATACTGATACACGGTCGTGGTGGGACTGCCAGGGGAACAATTCGTCTGGCCGACGATTTCTACCGGCACGGTGTCACGTTTATCGCGCCGCAGGCAGAGCGCAGTCGCTGGTATCCCTATAGCTTCGACCAACCGTTCTCCCGGAACGAGCCGTGGCTCACCTCGGCCGTCGATCGGGTCGAAGCGGCACGCGATACGGCCAGAGAGATCGGCATCGACGCCGAGCGAACCGTCTTCGTCGGTATCTCGCAGGGAGCCTGCGTCCTCGCCGAGTACCTCCTGCGTCGTCCCGCCCGGTACGGTGGGGCGTTCATCGTCTCCGGTGGGGTGACAGGACAGGACCCGGCCGCTCGCCAGTTCGACGGATCGCTCGACGGGACACCCGTGTTCGTCGGCTGTAGCGACGACGATCCGTACGTCCCGATCGATCGAGTTCGATCGACGACCGCGGCATTCGAGCGTCTTGGGGGCGACGTGACTGAACGGATCTACGACGGACTGGGACACGGTCTCAACGACGACGAAATCGAGGCGATCGGGGACCGGCTGGACGAGTTGGGGTAGTGTAACTGTTACAGAATCCAGTATCTATAAGTATCTACCAGTAGTAAATAGT